>CAYNTC010000053.1:0-11214 GCA_964399795.1 uncultured Pirellulales bacterium
TACCGGCCCCCTCATCACCAAAATCCACGCCTTTGACCTTGATGAAGGCACTATCTCGAGTTGGATAGACATTCATCCCACCTTTGCTGCACGGCTCGGACTTGATGCCCTCGCTCCAGGCGATGGTTTCCGCCTCGGTTTTGACATACGGATTGAACGTACCGATCTGGTCCACACCTGTTGTGGACCACCATGGCAGCGTAGGAATCGTGCCGTCGGCGTCATAGTTCAATTTTTCCACGCAGATCGAACGCCTTTCACGATGAACGTTCGTTTCAGCGAAATTCAGGACGTAATTGAAGCCGAAAACGTATGACTGCCCCTTGTAATCGATGATGCCCGGATGATTCCCGGAGGAGGCATTATTCGGCTTCATAATATACCCCTTGGTCGTCCAGGGGCCGATAGGGCTATCGCTCATCGCATAACCGATGCCCTCGGGACAACAGTAGGACGCAAATGCCAGGTAGTACCAACCATTTCGCTTATAAATCCATGGCCCTTCTTCGAACAATTTCGGTCTCGGAAACTCAACGATGTTTCCCGAATAAGAAATCATATCCTGATTCAATCTCACATAAAAGATACGTTGATGTCCCCAGTATAAATAGGCCTGTCCGTCATCGTCGATCATGACTGAGGGATCGATGTCATCCCCGGAATCCGGATTATGGATCAAAGGCCGTCCGATTGCATCGGTAAACGGCCCGGTGGGGCTGTCTGAAACGGCCACACCTATATCCATATGTCCGTTGCGTACCAAGGGGCAGTATAGATAAAACATACCGTTCCTAAAGATACATTGAGGCGCCCACGCGTTAAAACCGTCCGCCCACTTGAATGTTTTATGAGGTTCCCGAACACCTGCTACAATGCCGTGGTCAGTCCAATTGACCATGTCCGTTGAGCTATAGAGCAGCCAATTGAACATCTTGAAGCCTTCGGCATCGTCTTCGTCATGGCTGGTATACAGGTATACCGTATCGTTATAGACCAGTGGGGCCGGATCGGCGGTATACTTTGTCTGTATGATCGGATTGTCTGCATAACAGAGCGTCCCTAAGCCGGCCACAAGGACCACAATCAATATTCTGATATCCATTTTCTTCATCATGGTTTTCCAATATCCTCGTTTTGTTAGAATGTCACCACTACCGGTTTACCGGTGTAGCGGATTGTCTTGACGTTGACGGTTCCTTGCGCCAGACCGGCATTGCGATCCGGTGTGGCGATCACGAGATTGAGCTGTCGTTCGGCGATCATGCCGGGCAAAGACCCCCGGCGCGGCCCGATACTCAACGTTCTGGTCGCATCGTTCCAGGCAAGGTCAACCGTGGCATATTCGCCCTTTTCGTAGTTGTAGGTCTCGTTGTCGTCTTCGTACAGGGTAAACTTCGCGTCGGCACCCGGATAGATGCGGATTTCGTACGGGGCCTCCGGTTTTTCCGTGGCATACTGCATCACCGGCCCCATGGGCACGATCGATCCGGCGCGCACGTACAGGGGCAGAATATTGAGCGGACAGTTCTTCTTGACCGTCTGGCCGCCCGTAAAGGTCTGGTTGGTCCAGAAATCGGTCCAAATCGCACCGGCCGGCAGATACGTTTCCATGACATTGTCAATCTCTCGATTCGCATTATTCAACTCGAGTAAATCACTGGGTGTACGCCAGGCGAGACGGATGACACGCTCGCCCCCGCCTTGGTAGAATTCCAGCTTCAGCGGCACTTCCTGCCCCTTGCTGAAGGTCACCTTGGTACTGCGATAGCGTTTGGCACCCTGGTTCCAGTCCTCCAGAACCTTGTCACCGTCGAGATAGAGCCGAAAACCGTCGTCGACTTCAACTCCGATTTCATATTCGCCGTCTTCGGGCACCAGCAAGGTTCCCTCCCAACGCGCGGAGAAATTACTGAGTCTGTCCAAGCCACCGGGAGGCTCGGCCAGCGGCGGTCCGGGCCAATCGTGTTCCACGATCTGGTCGACTCCCTTGTCCTTGGGCGTGTTAAAGTTTGTCCCGGCAAAATACTGCACCGCCAGGCCGGGCTTGCCTTCCGGGGTCCGGAGGAACTTCGTCGGCAGGGTCGCCGCCGGTGGATTGCCCATACGATACATGGCACGGGTCACCGGATGCACTAGAAATGCTGGGCCGAACATAAAGGCGTCACTGATGTCACGCGCTTTGGCGTCATCCGGAAAATCCAGGGGAAAGCCCCGCATGAGGGTGTAGCCCTGGCTCGTGACCCTCCAGCTCTGGCTATAGATATACGGCATCAGGCGGTAACGCAAATGTGTAATATCCAACAGGGCCTTGTACATCTCCGGGTCCATTTCCTTGAAGATGTAGGGTTCACGCTCAATGTTGGTTCCATGAATACGGAAGATCGGGTTAAAGGCCCCGAACTGATACCAGCGTGTAAAGAGTTCGCGATAAGCCGGATTCTGTTCCCCGCTGGGGTAGTTGTTGACGAAGAAACCGCCGATATCCTGCGTCCACCAGGGGTTGCCCGATAAGGTCACTTCGAGTCCGCCAGCCATCTGGGCCTTGAGCGTGTCCCAACCGGCGAACGAATCGCCCGACCACGAAGCAGCGGCATAACGCTGCGCCCCGCACCAGGCCGAACGGGTTAAGGTAAAAACACGCTGGTTGTTGATCGCACGCTGGCCTTCATAGGTGCCCTTGGTGGTCATGAGGGTATAGGGATTGAGATAACGGGAGAAATCGCCCATGGCATTGGTGCCCAGCCCCTTGATGTCCCGCGCAACTTCACGGGGATTCCAGCAGGCCGAGCCGACCTCGACCTCAGTGCCGTCCATCCAGAGGGCGTCCACGCCCTTGTCGAGCAGGCCGTTCTTGATATGCTTGAAGTAGATTTCTCGCCCTTTTTGGCTGAAAGCGTCATAGATACGCGCCTTCCTGGAGATCCAGTGCAGCGGCTCGAAACGAAGTCTGTATTGGTCGAGTTCATGGGCCAGGGGTGTGTCGTTGCCCACGGACGGCCAGATCGAGATCATCAGCTTCATGTTCAGGTCGTGGATCGCCTTTGTCATGCCCTCCGGATCGGGATAGCGTTCCTTGTTCCAGATCATGCCGCTCCAGGTGCCGTCCTTGTCGGAACCCCAGTACTGCCAGTCCTGCACAATGTAATCGAGTGGGAACTTCTCCTGGCGAAAGGTCCTGGCCACTTCGACAATGCGTTCCTGAGTCTGGTAGCGTTCCTTGCTCATAAACAGGCCCAGGGCCTGCTTGGGATACATGGGTGCATCACCGGTCAGATCGCGGTAGGCGCCAATCACGTCATCCATGGTGTCGCCGGCAAAAACATAGTAATCCACCCCGCCGGGTGCACTCTCGGCCCACAGTGTAGCCCCGCTCGCATCGTCCTTGAACCTCATGATGGAATAGGTGTCCCACATAACACCGTAGCGTTCAGTGGACACGATCATGGGAATCACGATCCCCAAATTGGTCTGGATCAGCAGCAGTTCCTGCCCGCGCCGGTTGATTTTGGTCGGAGCGGCATCGATGTATCCGAATCCGTACCAGCCTTCATCCGGCTTGAGGGTAAAGGTATTCGACACCTCGTAGGTCGGGGCCCCGGAAATCTCCACCTGCTTGAGGGTGGCGTGGTTTTCGGCCCGCTCTTTCGTCAGCACCTTGCCGTCGGCATCCATGAACGTCAACGCCCCGCTCTGTTTGTCGGCCTTGATCCGTAACTTGTCCGATACAATGGTGATACTGTCACCGGCCTCTTGAATCTTGAACGGGATCACCGCAGGCTTACCCAAGACAACGATACTGGGGTATTTCCAATAGTTCTCCCCGAGGTTCTCGTTTACACGTACCGTGGACGGACCGTAGAAAATCACGTTTTTCACGGACTTGCCGACGCGCAGTTGAACCCCGTTTTCCAGACGGACACATGAAAATCCGTCCGTCTTGGCCTCGACGGCCTTTAAGTGCCCGTTGTCATCCAGACCGGTGGGTGCCGCCGGAAGCAGCGGGCAAAAGCACAACAGGACAATCACAGTCATCCAGCAATAAAGCATCTGTTTGCAGTGTGTCATCATTGATCTCTTCCTTTTCTGTCAATTGTTTTGCATAAGTATTTATAGCATTCAAACAAAATATACGTCTACGGTGTGGTCTTTGTCAACCCAATCACGGCCCCGCCGCGAGGACTCATCGAGACGGTCAACGAGTCACTTGCACGGACATTGTTGCTCTGGCGTTGGAAGGTGGCTGGATGGCCGGGATCATCTCCGAAGACCTCGGCCTGCCAAGTGCCCTGCTCCAGGAAGGACAGTTCGATCGGCAGCGTGGCGGCTTCACCGCCATTGAGCACGCCGATGAACCAAGTGTCACCGCGTCGGCGGGCAAAACCGACAGTCTTGCCGATCTCACTACCCGACAGCACGATCGTTTCGTCCCAGGTCGAGGGCAGGTGACGCAGTAGATTCTCGGCCGGGTTGCCGATAAAATCCTGATATTTTCCGGCAAAGTGCAGCAGCGGCGAGGTCATATTGACGGCCTGGGCCAGCAAATGCGCCCAGGTGTAGCCGACCATCTCTTTCAGATCGAAGGCCGTGGGCATGTAGTCGGTCGGAGACGTCAGGATTTGCGGGGCATTGTAAACGCCGATATTGGAAATAACCGGGCAACATTTGGCGTCATTGATATTGAATCGCAGTTGTGTGGCCGCAACCGTGGGGAAACGCAGGATGCGTTTGTATCCGACGGTGGTTGCCTTGGCCAGTTCTTTCCAGTTCCCATCGATCAGGCCCTCAATCGTAAAGGCCTTCACGCGTTGTCCCAAACGGATGTATTCTTGCGCCATGAAACGGTTGAACGTGGTGGGTTTGCCAAAATCCAGTGTCAAGGACGCCTTTGTCACGTCATCGTCAGTGGCCCAATAGGTGTCTTTGTCACTGTCTATGACATTGTCTGCTGCAGATTCCTCGGCATTACCGCGAACGTTCGAGGCCTCCGCTTTCGTTTGCCGGGCAAGGTTGACAGCGAATGCCTCTTTCACGGCCTTGGCAAGATCAAGTGCTGCCTTTTCGTCGTTTTCATGGATCAGGCCATTGGGCATGATGGGAAAGTTCAAAAGCAAGGTGGCGTTGCGCCCGATGGAATTATAGTAGGTATCCATTAAATGTGGCAGGGTTTTGACCTTGGTATCTTCACTGGGGTGGTAGAACCATTCCGGTCTGATGGAGGTATTGACTTCGCCCGGCACCCACGAATCTCCATCTTCCACGCCATGATGCAACATGTTAAACGGGACGTCACCCGTGGCGTTGAGCAGACTCCAGTTGGTTTCGCCAATAAATCCCGCCTCGGTTCCTACCCAGCGAAGATCGGCCCTGTTGCCTCCATCGTTCCATATCACGATATCAGGCTGCAGCTCGCGGATCAGCTTGTACGTATTGCTCCAGTCGTAATAGGTAGTACGGTCGATTTTTCGGTTCTCATTGGCGCCGCCGTAGTACCCCGTACCGCCGTTGGCTCCGTCAAACCACACCTCGAAAATGGGGCCGTAGTTGGTCAGCAGTTCGGTCAGTTGATTGCGGAAGTAGGTGATATATTCGGGTCTGCCGTATTCAGGATGGTTTCTGTCCCAAGGTGACAAATAGATCCCTAACTTCAGACCGTATTCCTTACAGGCATCGGCCATTTCACGCACCACGTCCCCCTTACCGTCACGCCAGGGAGCATTCTTTACGGAATACTCCGTGTATTTTGAAGGCCAAAGACAAAAACCACAGTGGTGCTTGACCGTGAGGATAATGGCTTTCATCCCGGCTTCCTTGCAAATACGGGCCCACTGACGACAGTCCAATTCCGTAGGATTGAACAGGTTGACGTCTTCATTCCCATATCCCCACGACTGATCCGTATAGGTATTCAAGGAGAAATGGATAAACGCGTAATATTCCAGTTCCTGCCATCGCAATTGATTCTCCGACGGAACCGGGCCGCAAAGGGCCGGAACTTGTATCTGGGCAGAGATGCAGACGGTCGAACACATCAAAAGAACGATTCCGCATATAACAAACCTAACCATGCTATTCGCTTGATTCATATTGAACTCCAGATAAATTACTTGATTTCGATAAATTCGGGTTCGTACGGTGCAATCGTGAAATTGCCGGTGTAATCCTTGTCATAAAGGATACTCCGGGACTTGTTCTTCATTTGAATCTCTTTGGGCTCGCCGCTGACATTCATGTATAAGAAATGCGAGTCATCGATCTGTCTGGCCATGACACCGGACGGCACATCAGGGCCTTTTTTGATGTCCAATTCATCGATCAGATCGTCGAGCAACCAGCCAAGTACCTCGCCCTTGGCAGGCAATCCCACATAAATCGCCCTGCCTCTGCCATAGGTGTTCGATGTCATGATGGGATAATCCTTATCCAGACCGGTAATCTGGCCGAGTACTTGGGCCCCTTTGAGATCGACAATGTCAAACCTGGTCAATTCCGTGTTGACGGCTTTACCTTTGTAAGTAAATTCAAGTCTTTTACCTTTGTAGGACTTCCTGGAAATCTCGTTCATGGCTTCTGTTTCTTCAAAGCTTCCCAGGCGTATGCCGAACACATCGTTTAACATGCCTGGGCGGGTCGTCTTGAAGACTTGTCCGTTTGTGTCCACGATGGCCGAATTGCCTGTCATCACCACCGTGCCACCGTTTTTAACGTAGTCGCGAATCTTGGCGGCCGTCACTTCATCCATGACAGCCACGCCCGGTATGAACAACAATTTATAGTTCAATGGACTGTGACTGATTTCCACGATGCGGGAATCCATGTTGCGCCAGTAAAACAGATCCCAACAGGCCTGCAGTTGGTTGTCGTGTCGCTCCGGGAAAACCTTGCTGGCAATCTGGCTGGGAAACGAAAAGGCCAGCCCGACTTCCGCCTTCAGTTGATACGGAAAGAATTTCTCGATCTTTTTGAATTCCACAGCGATTTGCTTGTATTCATCGTACTTGCGGTTGGGCACGCCGTCCCAATCAAGCATGCCGATCAAATACTGTTCCTCGCCGGCCCACATGCTCTGCCAGGTCCAGCCGCACACCATCTGGTTGCCATACATCAATGAGGCATAGGCCGACTTTCTGATGGAATTGGGCACGGCCGTCATGGTGGTAAATTCATTGCACCAGAACGGATTCGTGCTTTCGAACTGAATGCGGGAGATGCCAAACGCTGCATTCATCACGCCCCAATTAGTCGTTAGCGAAAGACCGGGATAAAGACCACAACCTTCGCGGGTCATTTTGCCGGAATACGCAATAGGTGCATAATCAAAATATTTCAATGAGCTGAAATACCAGGCATTGGTGTTGGTCAGGACCTTGGGGGCATTGGTGTTGACGACATCGAGCACCTTAAAAAGAAGCTGATTGACTTCATCCGACACAAACCGCCGGAAGTCGAGCATCTTTTCTGGCATATCGTTACTGGTGATCCCCGGTGGAAAGCCAATTTCATCCCATTGGTTAAGCCTGCGCGACCAGCGTTGGGTAGCCCATGCCTTGTTGACGTTATCGATAGTTGAATATTTGTCCTTCAACCACCCAATGAAACGTTGCCTGGCGGTTTCGGAATAGGAAATGCGCCCATCGCCCGATTCGTTGTCGATACCAAAGGCCAGCAATGCCGGATGGTCGGCATAGTGTTTGGTGATCACATCCGTAAATCGCAGGGCATATTTCTGGTACATCGGGTCGCCGATGTCTTCCATGTAGCGATGGTTGGGATATTGTACATTTCCGTTTTCATCGGTAATGCTAATGGAAGGATATTTGTGGTGCAACCAGATGGGTGCGGGCCGGATAGCGATATCGAGGATCACTTGAATCCCGGCCTCATACATCAAATCCATGACGTCATCAAACCATTCCAAGTCAAACTGCCCTTCCGCCGGTTCGTAGCTGTCCCACGCCAAATGGCCCATACGAACTACATCGAATCCGGCGGCTTTCATCAGCTCGATATCGGTTTTGATCTTCTCGATGTTCTTATCGTCATGAGGATGATAATTGGCACCGACATACAACTCTTGAGCGTTCATTAAAGAACCAAATACAAATAGAATTGCCACTGACAACATAACCTTGTTTGTTCTTGTTTTCATTTGTCTTCACATTCTGCCGTAAAGAATTGATTACTCACTAATTCCCGACCTTTTAATTCAATGTTCCTTATTTCTTTACCGGACAATGATAGCGTCAATAGCAACAGGCCCCGGACCACGATTGACAATATTAATAGCGTGTTTGCCCGGAGCCAGGCTGGTAATCTCACACACCTTCTGTTGGGCCTGACGCATGCCCATAGTGGATAAACCCACCGTCGCGCGAATCTCACCGTCAATTTGAACCTCGATATTTCCGGCCCCAGCTTCCTTCGGGGCGATGACCGCGACGCTGCTGCTGGTAAACGAACAACTCCAGACATCACCGGGCGTGTCGCTGGTGGTCAGGTCGTTGTTAAAATCACCTGTGCCCAGGTTGCAGCGGCGAATCCATCCGGGATACGTTGCACCGGGGTCGTCATCATTGAACCAGCCTTTGTCGTGGGTGATACGCAAAACCCGGCAATCCGACGCCAGTTGCCGATTGGCGATACCAGGTAATGGCTGTGCCGTTCCGCCAGGCGTTACCGTCAGTCCCTGCTCGTCTTGAACAAACGTCAACGCAAAATCCGAGCCGAGCATTTCGACTTGGGACACCTTGCCCAGGGTTGTCCCACCGGCGTGCAGTGCCTTGAGTGTGACCGGCCCCCCTTTCCATTCCATTATCGCAGCATAAACGTTGCCCTTGTTGCGCGTGTAGCGAACCGCCTCCTCGCCATACACTTCAAACGGGCGGGATGAGTACACGGCTTCGCCGTTGACCTTCAGCCACGCACCAACGTCTTTACAAATTTGGACCGCCTCGGTATCAAGGTTGCCGCGACCGTGCTGGGTGATGTTGAGCAACATGGTTCCGTTGCGACAGACGTTCTCCATCAGCAACCCGATGACCTTTTTTGCGTCCATGTATCGCTGTCCGGCCTGGTAGTGCCAGGGCGCGATGGTGGTTTCGGTCTGGAACGAATAGGCCATAATCTCCGGCTCGATGATGGCCTCGGTGCTCTTTACCAGGGAACGGTCAACCAACGGAAGCAGTTCGGGACTGTTTTGGAAGCTGTCGTAGCGCCCGCCCACGCCCTTGAGGTTGAGCACGACGTTCATTTCCCCGTGGTTCCATTGCAAAGATTTGTTGTAATAATTTGCGGCCAGTTGCGGACCAAGAAAGCCCAGTCCCATGTGCACACCCAAATCCACCTGCGAATCGCCCGCGTGTTCGTCAAAGTAAATCACGTCGGGATGATACTTGGTGACCGCATCGTCCACCCGCCACATGAATTGGTTGGCAAAGGGCGAAAGCAGCGGGTCGTTATCCGGACGGCGCGGCACATTCAAGGCGATAGTGTGCGGCGGACCATAGAGATCCACCGGGTCCATACCCTCCCACCATTTGCCTTTGCCGTCCAGAATCGTTTGCATCGCATCGTAGGATTCGCCCTGCTTCGGTCCTTTCTTGTCACTGGTGTAGCGCACCGGCATGAACTGGCCCCAGGTTCGACCCGGGGAGTTGTGAAAGCCGATACCGAAACGCAGACCGTGTCGGCGCGCGGCCTTCTCCCACGTACCGACGACATCTACTTGGGGACCGACATTGACAGAGTTCCACGGCTGGTATTTCGAATCCCAGCAATCGAAGTTATCATGGTGAACGCCCATGGCCATGAAGTAGCGGGCGCCCATTTCGACAAACAAATCCATCAACTCATCAGGCTTCCATCGGTCGATGACCCAGTTGTGGCAGATGTCCTTGTAGCCGTACTCCGACGGATGCCCGAAGTGTTGGAGGTGATAGTTGTATTGCCAGCCGCCCTCCTGGTACATGCCGCGTGCATACCAGTCGCCCATCTCGGGCATGGACTGCGGGTCCCAGTGGGCCCACGCGCCGAACTTGGCATCGCGCCACCACTGGGGCACAGCGTAAATCCGGCTGATTGCGCGCCAGTCTGCGGAATATGGACCGGCAGCCACCGGCAACGGCGGCAGGTTCCAGATGTCCGGCCCCAGCCCCATATCTCCGTCGCCGACAATTATCCTGTCAATGTTCACCGCGATATCGTTATCAGTCAGGCTGATGGTCAACATGGCATTGGCGTCAATCGCAACGTCAACTATCGCATGGAGAAAGGAACCGGTTAGCGCACCTGAGGAATGAATATTCACCTTGCGCGCCGGCTGGTCGTTTACCGCAATGCTGATCGTGCCCACGTCCACCGATGCATAGCGAATCGCCAATTTGTCTCCAGCCGGAAGGCTGGTGAACCTGATGCCCTGCCCGGCCTTGGTCAAACCGACCAGATAACCTCCCGATGCCTCGCCATCAGCCACCCTGGACGCACCGCCGACGGATTCGGCGGATTCCGCCTCGATATCGGAATCGCCTGATGCAATGTATTTATCCTGCAATGGTTTCAGGTTGGTTGAAACATTATCCGTCGGTTCAAAGATAATTCTGCGATAGCCGGTCAGGTTTGGTGTGCCGTTATCCGTTACTTCGCATATGATATGAAAGCTCTTGCCTTCCGAATCGGCCGGCAAGTCCACGGCGATGCGGTTTGAATTTGCATTTGTGACAGTAACAGTCCGGGTATAGGTGCCTGCTTCAGGAAGAACCCACCATTTGAAAGTCAGTTTGTCTCCGTCCGGGTCGTAAGAACCGGAAGCGTCGAGCGTGACGGAAGTGCCCTGCAAAGGCTGAATCGTTATCACGTTAAGGGTGCTGTCGCCATTGACGACGACGACGGGGTTTCTGTTCCCGCTGCCGTCTTTTGCCCAGTCCATCCGGGCCGCAAAATCGTTGAAATTCGCTTGATAGAAATAACTGACATACTTGGTGCAGGTATCGAATATGGCAGAGCGTTTATTGTTTGAGTAGCAGTAGGTAGCTTCGTCCTGGCCCTGCATCCAGACGAAGTATCCGCCCCAGTTCGCCTGGCCTGGACTCTCCGGATTACTCAATCCATTAGGCATGACATACAGGAACGAAGGAGTATCTCCTTCAACGCCCCATTTGAAATTCGGATAGACGGCGCCAAGGTTGCCATGACCCTGGATGTTCTCTTGATAATCCGCCC
>CAYNTC010000054.1:0-10754 GCA_964399795.1 uncultured Pirellulales bacterium
ATGCTTCGCCTTTCGGCTCAGCATGACAATAAAAACGGTCAGTTTGAGTAAATTAGAATTTAAGCCTGAGAAAAAAGAATACCTAAGTATCTTAGGTATTATCCTCAGAAGAGCCCCGCTTCGCGTGCATGTTTACGAAAAAGCTGGCAGAATAATCCGACTTTTAGTCGGAGATAAATGCAATAAAAAATAATCTTCTTTTGAGCAAATCCCGACCCCCGGTCGGGTAGCTTCACTTCCACCTTTTCTATTGCCTGCTACTAAAATGTTTCTAACCCTTTCGGCTAATCGAAAGGTTCAAGCCACTTAGCAAAAATGCTTGTGCTGCCTTCGGTTCGGAACCATTCTAATTTGCTGTGGATTTTCATTGCTGCTTCATACCAAATGTCCCTCATGCCGGCTTCCGGCTGCCTGCACTACTGTATCCTCTCGTTTCATTATACCGACTCTATCGGCCAATTAGGAGACTCCGTGCGCGCTGTCTTGAGGTACTCTTCGATTCGGGCAATGACTTCGGGATGGTCAACGGCGATATCGTGCTGTTCACCCAGGTCCTCAGACAGGTCAAATAAAAGCAACGGTTGGCCCTGTTTGAGGCGAATCGCCTTGAAGTTGCGCCAACGCACCGCCTGTTGGAATCCACCTTCGAAGAGTTCCCAGTAGAGAAAACGCTCGTGTATATCCTGGCTTTGGCCGAGAAGTGTTGGCAGGATACTAACGCCGTCAATATTTTTTGGTGGTTGTGTACCTGCAAGCTCTACCGCAGTGGGCAGGAAATCCGCGAAGTACCAGGCAGTGTCGCAGGTCTGCCCCGAGGGCACTTTACCGGGCCAGCGGACGATCATCGGCACACGGATGCCGCCCTCGAATAAATCGCGCTTATAGCCGCGGAGCGGACCATTGGAATCGAAGAACTCTGCGACTTCCGTAAGCGTTTCCGAATAGTTGGAACGCGGTCCATTATCAGAACAGAAGAAAACAATCGTTTTTTCATCGATATGCAGCTTCTTTAATGTCTGCATTACTTTGCCAACGCATTGATCGAGTCGATGGATCATAGCGGCATAAGTCTTCATAGGCTCCGGCCAATCCTTGTCGGCGTATGGTCCCAGCTCCGGTACATCGAGAGGGGCGTGCGGACTATTGTAGGCCAAATAAATGAAGAAACTGCGATCCTTGTTATTCTTCAGAAATTCAATGGCCTCGTCGGTACATATATCAGTGTGGTAATGGCGCCGACCATTGTTCTCATTACCGGTTACATCATACAACTGCTTATTACGATACCGCTTTGAGGGATAGTAGGTCGGAGTAAGTGTTGCCGCCGTTCGCACTAACCAGCCGTAAAATTCGTCGAAGCCACGATTCAATGGTCCAGCGTCCGGATTATAGCCGCCGATGTGCCACTTACCAACCAGGCCGGTTCGGTAGCCGGCTTTTTGAAGCATGTGGCCGACGGTCCGATCTTCATCAGTCAGGTACATTCGTCGGACCTTTTGTTTCCCTTTATATCCGACCGAGCCGCCGACTTTGCACATGTTGCCGCGAATACGCGTGTGTCCTGTGTGTTGGCCGGTCATCAGAACGCTGCGAGAAGGAGCGCAGATGGTTGAGCCGGCATAGCAGTCAGCGAAACGAATACCTTCGTCAGCGATGTGATCTATGTTGGGTGTTTGAAATTTTTTCTGCCCGTAGCAACTCAAATCTCCATAGCCCATATCGTCGGCCATGATGAAAATGATATTGGGTCTTTTTTCAATAGCGTTAGCCACCTTGAGGCGAAATGGAAAGGATACCGTCGCTGTTCCTATAGCCACCTTTTGCAAGAAGCGGCGCCTGTCAATATTATACGTCATGTTCTTTAATCATCTCCTGTTAACCTTGCTGTGGTTTAATACGTATCATAGAAAATTCTTGCGCTGTTTGGAGGGTCATGCACCATTGTGCAACCATCCCCATCCCTAAGGGATGAGGCTGCCACACAGTATTAACAATATAGCCGTTTCCAAAGGCTTCTCGCTAAAGCGCAACCACTTTTTGGATCCGTATCATATTTTCTTTAGCACTAATAGCGACTTTCATCCCCAGATTCAATTTGCTGATTTTAATCTTCACTGACCCGCCTCGAATTCATAAACATTAATGCTAATGGGGGCAACGACAAACTCTTTGGGAATCTTTTTAACCGGAGTTTCTACAATATCAACTTCAGGCTTTTCTCCTTCTGCGTTAGAGGCATTTACATTGTCAGCGGCAATTTGCCACAGCTTGCCTGTGCCGGAGAGCTTTAAGCCAGTAACATTCAAATTGAAGTTCTGGGCGGATTCTGTCGGATTAATAACGGACAAAGTAAAAGTTTTACGGTCTGTGCTCACGCCAGCTACAACATCCAGTGGAAAGGCGTCACTTCCGGATGGTTTACTGGCTCTGTCCAATCCGACTGTTCCTTCTATTTGCGGCTGCGGTGAATCTCCGCTGACCGCCACAGGGATAATCTCGCACAAATGTTCTCGGAATGTCTTAAATATCAAACCCTCCACTCGATAACCTACCGCACTACCGGTGTTATCGAAAAGCAGCTTACCAAAAGCATCTGCATAGGCGGCCATATATATCATATCTGTATGCCGGAACATCTCATGGTACGTAAGGGCAACGGCCATCGGACTCTTCATACCACGTGCCTCAGTTCTTAAACCTCCTGCTACAGTCCGATTTCCGGGACTCCACTGGTCAAAAGCGAACTTGATGTTCTTTTCTTTGAGTGACGGTATGCGTTTAAGGTACTCCGGCCAAGCTTCGAATTTGAAGGCTAATTTGTTCGGCAGCCGACGGACACAGAGCTCCAGAGGATCCTTCACGTCGTAAAATCTCTGAGTTTTCTTGTCGAATGCCATATCGAGGTAGGCATGGAAATGCTCTCCGAGATAATCGATGTCATCCGGGATGCTGGCCAGCAAACCGTAAGACCAATCATCCCCTGAGCCAATCTTGTATGGGACGCTCATGGTTAGTGGCATTTTCCATCCTTCAAATTGCCTCAGAGTCATTGAACACCAACCCAATTCTTCAACAGTGGCTCCCGAGGCCACAACCTTGATCGTGGGGTCGATTTTCTTCATGGCACGAGTAAATAAAGAGTGCTTGAGACAATAATGTTTCAACTGCATGTGGCCCATCTGCCAGGGACCATACATTTCATTACCGATGCCCCACAATTTTACATTGTAGGGTTCTGGATGACCACCGGATGCACGGAGCTTGCCCATAGCTGTGTCGATGGAGCCGTTACAGTATTCGACCTCTTCAGCAGCCGAACGGACATCTCCAAAACCACTGTTGACGACGATATAAGGCTCAGCATCTATCAAACGGCAGAAAATAATAAACTCATCGATACCATTATCATTCATTTCTAAGCCACCTCTGACTACATCACTGACTGGCGGCCTTTTATCTATATCGCCGATTCCGTACTGCCAGTCATACCCGGAAACATAGTTACCGCCAGGCCAGCGGGCAATCGTTATTCCAAGCTCTTTCAAATACTTAATTGTATCCGGATTAAATCCCTGGACGTTGTCTGCGGGCATAAGAGACACAGCACCAATATAAAACTCTCCATTTCCTGTTCCGACAATTTTCAGGCGCCCATCATTAGTATCTGCCTTGGAAGTGAACTTTAAAGGAAACTTGGCGTAACTGCCTGGAAAAGGACTGATCTTTATTGTCTGGCGGTCACCCGGATTGACTCCCCAGACAAGACTGACCTTGATACTCGCTCCTGAATCGCCAGCAAGGATAATCCGACCTGTATAACTTTTGCCTTTACGCAGGGCCAATCCCGCCTGTCTGATGCCGTGAGGCGTTGAGCCATCAAGTTTGATTAGGGGAGTGTGCTCGCCGACATAAGAATACTCTCGGTCCATCACAACGAATTCGGCAGGACCGACCGGCCTCCATGTGTCCGGCATACCAGGGGACCTTGGTCCTTCGCGTACGGGCTCAAGCCATAATTCAACAGCATAGAAGAATTTTCGGTCATAAAGCATTTCGGCCCAGGCCTGGATTGACGCCGACTCCACTAATCCGCCATAAATCAGTTTCGTTATAGGTTCACCGGTTTTACTCGCATCGATATTGACTTCCATTGCAGGCGCCGGCAGTATGTTAAGTGTCAGGCAAACAACCAGTACTGCGATTAATCTCGTTGTCTGATTCATACTTAACCTTCCTTTCTTTCAATCAATTTGCTATTGTCCAACTGCACGAGCGGGTATGCTCTTGATATCAAGCTCGAATGTTCTGGATTAATGTTCTGCTCCTGTAAATCGTCAACACTTTTTTGATTTTGGACAAAAGGTAATCTCGGTTCAGGGCATGCGTCTTAATCCTTCACAGCGTACCTTCCACTTTCCATTGTCTGGAAAACCGGGCGCCGGACGTTCGGGACAACCATCCCAGCCGGCAGCCATCATGGCAACAGCAGTAAGCAATCCGCCGTTTCCGGGCAGATATAGTGGCAATCGGGCTGACTGGTAGTTGTGTCCATTAGTTAGATACCGATTCTTTGTCGATTCGATAAATAAAGCGTCGACCGCCTTTTCCGGTTCGCCCAGCCGGGCTGCGGTCATCGCCAGCATCGGGTAATCCCAGCCCCAGGTCTCTGGCCATTGCCACTTCTGCATAACATGCTCCAACGTCCGCTTCATAGTATTTGGATCGATCAGCGGAGTTTGCGGAACGAATCCAAACGCAGCAACCATAGAGGGATGATCGCGAGGTATTGTGTAGGGCGGCGTCTCGATTCCTGTATAAACGCCATCGCGAATAGTTGGACGCGAAAGCTGCCGTATAACCTTGTCCCATTTCGGCTCGCGCTTAAGACCCAATCGCTGACGCCATTTTTGTGCGGTTTCCAGCCCCCAGTACCAGTAAGCCAGCTCAAACGTTGGATTAAGGTTACGCGCACGATAGTGCCCGTAACTTTCCTGGGCAGGGATCAAAGCCGGGCCCAGCACATAACGCTGGTTAGACTCATCCCACACCAGATACGAGGCCATAAACTCAGCCGTCTCAAAGACAATCTGCCGATACTGCTCTAAGGTTTTACGATCACCACGAGCCCGGTAACACAGTTCGGCATAATAAATCGGATGCGGCTGTTGCCAGATCAAAAAAACACCTACTTGGCTGGGGCTGTCCCGGCCATCCGGTGAGACCATCTTAGGCCAGCGAATTCCTTGATAGCCCTGGAGCTTAGCGGTGGCTCTGGCTTTGGGAATAATCGATTCATACCATAGCAGGCTGCGCTCCAGCAGGTCCAGTCGATCCCACAAAGCGAAGTGCACCGCGTGCCACCAGTGCATCTCCAGATGAAATTTTCCAAACCAACTATTCTTCACCAGCCCTGTCTCCTGCGGTGGAAGAGATCCCGCGCACTGAATGGCTGTTAAGTATTGCGAGAGTACAATCCTGCGTTCCAGTTCCTCAGCTCGGGAGTCGGTGCATTCGGAAAAATCTATCGCGCCACCGCTTGTCCAGAACTGTTGCCAGTTGTCAGCGGCTGCCCTACGAACCTCCGGAAAATCAGGCATCGGTTCCGCGATTTGCTTCGGAGAAAAAGCGAATACAACTTCGAGCACTTGATTATCACAACAATAGATTTCATATTCATGCTGCGATTTGGTTTGAAACTCAGCCGACGGCAACCATGAAACACGAACACAATAACAATCATTATCGAGAACCCGGGTAAAATCAGCTTGATTATCCGTAATTTGCAAGCGTGTAGTATGACGCTCTGGATGAGCCCAATCTGCTGCGTTGCCCCATTGTGCACTACCATAGGGAAATTTCAGCGTAACCATTAACCCGCCCTGTCCCAACAGGGCCGATTCGATGCGGATACCGAGTATATCCTGCTTCGGATGACAAACAGTCAGGACTTTTATAGGCTGACCGTCTACTTCAAATTGACTGCTTAGAAGTCCCGTCCAAAGATCCAACATCTGGCAGATATTGGTTATATCCTCGATGCCCGCGGTCGAGCCATCTGATTTAGTAATGTGCAATCCGATTTGCCCAAGATGCAAACGATGTGGATTGGCACGCAGGCAGGATGCGGCATGGGAGTATCCATTGGAGTAGTCTTTATCCGAAGCATACGGCACCTCACGCCCGGCTACGAAGTAGTTCTCCAAGATATCCGCCAACTTGTAACTTTTACCTTTAGGTGGTGGGATTGTATGCCAGCCCCACTGTGATTGTGTGCCCAGTGACATGCCCTGCTGATAATACTGTGGGAATGTTTGAAGACCTGTGACGTCAGCAGTAAATGCGAACTCACCGTTGCCCACGCTAAGCGGCGTCAGCGGATCAGGTTTATTGAGCGTGACATTATGACGCGTAACCAGTGCACGGCGATCGATCTGCCCGACGAAGGTTTTCACCGAGTTCAGCCCCGGCTGAACAGCATGAGAAGCAGATTCCACCATTAGATGCCCCGCGGAGGTCCCGACAGGTAATATGACAAGACCAATAGCTAACGCTATTACGCCAAACTGGATAAGGGTAAAACAAGTGTGCATTTTAATACCATTTAATACGCCTTCGGCGTATAAAGATTCTTCTGTTTTACTTGCTCAAGCTGAGTGTCAGGCACTGGGCCGCACTGGTGGGTATTGAAGTCCTCTACGTTCTTGAGCATAAAGGTTGGCACACCGGGTGCTCGTCCCTTAGGGGCTATCTGGGCATCGACGTAGTGGAACTTAGCTTCCTTAACATCATCCAGCACAAATGCCGGACGTAAGTCTTCCTTCAGATAGCTTACATGGACGTTGTTCATCTCGATACCCTTTACGTGTCGAATGAAAAAGCCGTAGGCTGGAATCTCACCAAACATCCATGGTTCAGGATAACCGTTCTCATTCTCAGGCGGCTGAAGCGTGGCCTGCTCCTTTGTGCCACCGCCCTGGTAGTAAATCTGGATGTTGCTGAGCTTAACGTTCTCAATGTTATGGCCTGGAATGCCGCTTATAATAGAACCAAAACGCATATCAGCGTTGTAGACGATCACGTTGCTGATGCTGACGCGACGAAGCTTGCCCACTTCAGCGCCTTCGGGACCACGCATTCGACTGCCCAGTCGAAGGAAGAACGGAGAGTTCACAACGTCACGCATTATAATGTTAGTTATCGAGACGTCTTCGAGCAATCCACCGTCGACGGTCTCCAGCGCCAGGCCGCGACAACGGTCGAAGATGCAGTTGGAGATAGTGATACTCTTAAAGCCTCCGTTTGACTCAGTGCCGAACTTGATTCGGCCTGTCATGCCGCCACGGTCGGGGGCCATGATTTCTGTACGTTGGTACGTACCATTTAATAGTGCTCCTCTGTCGTATCCGCTGACCTGGCAGTTAGTAATAGTTACGTTCTCTGTAGCCCGTGCAAAGCCCAAGCCGTAGGAACTTTTCAGGCAAATGGCATCATCCCATGGCGAATTAACCGTGCAGTTAGACACTCTAACATTCCGGCAACAGTCGATGTTGATTCCGTCGCGGTTGGTGTCGATCTTTAAATTATCAAGCGTGAGGTTATCTACACCGGTTGCCAGGATGCAGAAGTGCCCGCCGAAAAGTATCGAAATGTCACGAATAATAACATTTCGACAATTCTTCAGTGCTATCGCCTTATTGCCAAGTCCGGTGGGCAGATTATCACGTCGGTCTAGGTCGCGAGAGAGGCCTTTACCATCGATCAGACCCGGGCCCAGGATGGAGACATTCTCAAGGCCCTCGCCCCAGATGAGACTGTTGTGCCAGTGGCTGTGGCCGAAATCCTGATAATCGTCCCACGGATTCGGCTCAGGTTCATCGTAAACGTTAGGATCGAACTTGGCTTCTATCGTTGCGCCCTGGTCGAGATAAAGTGCGATGTTGCTTTTTAGATGAATCGAACCTGAAAGATAAGTACCTCCTGGGAAATACACTGTACCACCACCCGCGTCGGCTGCAGCATCAATGGTTTTATTGATGGCTGCTGTGTCGAGCGTCTTGCCATCGCCCGATGCGCCATACTTCTTAATGTCGAAAACCGAGGCGTAAACTTGAGATACTACGAAAAGTAAAGTTAGTACGCCTAAAACCCAGAACTTCGGTTTCCGTTTTACCATTTTGTCTGCTCCTTTCTTCCTACTTCAATACGACATCCCAAACCTTAGCACGATGAGACTTGCCGTGCGGTCCTTCGACATACAGCGTGACAACGTACTTACCAGATTTCTGATATTGGTGAATCGGATGCTGCTCGGTCGAAGTAGTGTCGTCGCCGAAGTCCCATTTCCATTTAGTAATCTTACCTTTCGATAGGTCCTTAAACGCAACAAGTCGGCGATCCATATCCACAACGCGTAAAGACCACTGCGCCTCGATTGCCTTTCGGAAACGCTGCTCGGGCGGCATCAGCCTGAACGCAACCAGTTCGGAAGCGTTGCCGTACATTGTATGCTTGCGGGAGAGATTCCAGAAACCATTATTATCTTTTTTGTCGACGTCGTCATAATCTATTATCGCCCAGCATAAACCTATGGTCTTATTCTCGCTTAGCACGGATTCCACCGCGCGTACTTGGCCTTCGTGGCCGGCATAATCAAATGGCGTGATCCAGAATTCGAGCACGAGATTTCCAGACTGGACAGGCTTGAAATCGTAAGAGTACGCAGCAAGAGCTGCGGCTGAGCAATAGACAATCACCACAAACGTTAAAACAAATAGTACTCGGCTTACGTTCATTTAATTCTCCATTGTTATTGTGCCTATTGGACCGAGGTGGCCTTAGAAAAGTTTTTATGTCTGACGCCGAGGTAGTAGCTGGTCATAGGAACTTGGTCGTAGCCCATCGCCCTAAAAGCCACATCCAGCCGATAAAGGGGATCCTGCATTAAACACACCCGGCGATCAACAGCAGGGATGGTGGTCGTATAAATGCGCAACCGGCCTGATGCAAATGTGACAATCTCCTCACGCCAATCGCCGAGGATATCAGCCGTTACCTGAATCCTGCCCTCGATGCCAGAGATAAGAGTTGGGCCTTGGTACTTGATGATGGAGGCTTTCCCTGACCAGAAACCACCCTCACGGACTAATTCCCGCAACAGGTCCGCATCCCACCAAACAAGACCATCCTGAGGCGGGACCGGCCCATCCAGTATTTCGCCTTTTGATGAGAAGAAAAACTTGTCTCCCCAGCATTCCATGCCCGGTTTGTTTTGGTCAATGTCTGCGGTAAATGCTGCTTTTATTTGATTATCGATAATCTCTTCCCTCGTGCCGAATATCAAATCGCCGGTTCTTGCATCCCATAGACTAACACCATTCTGCGGATGAGGGTCCTCATAGCTGTACCACACTTCCAGGCCGCGCCGATCGGGGTCCACATCCGTAACGTAGAATCTGTCTCCATGCCCCAGCCCCGTGCTCCACATAATCCTGCCATCGTTGTCTATAGCTATCGAGCCATTCAATATCTCGTCGCAACCGTCGCCATCGATATCGGCTACGTGAATGTTATGCTGGCCCTGGCCCTGATATTTCCAGCCTGATGTCTGGTTGGACCAGCTCCAAGCCTTATGTAGTTTCTTGTCGCGCAAATACCAGGCATCCATCTTCATCAATCCGTAGATGCCACGGATAACCAGCACGCTGGGTGTTTTACCATCGAGATAAGCTATGCCTAACATGTGTCTGCTTGCTCGGTTGCCACTGGTATCGCCCCAGTCGCTGAGCTTGCCCCGGGCAATCCAGTCTACCTTGTCGATCTCTTCGCCGGTCTGGCCGTCATAGACACTTAAATATTCCGGTCCCTCAAAAACGAAACCCTTACCGCCGTCGAATGCCTCCTCACGAGTGGCAGCATAAGGAGCGGTCCTTAGGCACACTTCGGCCTTGTTGTCGCCGTCCAAATCGTAAACAATCATAGGCGAGAACCAGATGCCCATATTAATATTCCAGCCCAAATCGATTTGCCACATGAATTCACCTGTTTTGCCGTTGTAAGCCTCAACTTTGAATGTATCTGGGCTCGGGCGAATCCTGCCCGGATCGATGCGCCCGGCGGGTTGTTTGATAACGAAATCATAAGTGCCATCGCCGTTCAGGTCACCAACGCCTATCTTGTCGATCGAGCGAACGTCGTACTGCAGCTTGATTGCTTTGTATTGTTGTTCGGGTGGATTCGCCGGCAGCAGAGCTTGACAGGAAGCTTCCTGCTCTTGACCATCAAGCACCGGCTTTACCCACCAGGCGTTAGCCTGGTCAAGTGGTACTTTAACATCAACGAAGTCCGTGGTCTCAACGAGAGGTTCGGTATTCAGCTTTATTGCTCTGGCTCCATCTGTCAAACGATAGACGTTAAAGGCGATGTTTTCTGGGTCGTTCTTGAGCAGCCGCCAGCCCAGATAAATCTTTCCTTGACCTATCGGCACTGCCAACATTCCGCGATCGAGCTTCTCCTCGATGCGCTGTTGTGTCCAACCTAATGTAGGATTTTCCGTGTAAAGCGGATTGAGCGTATAAGCGCTGTAATTCGGCGGTATCGAACCTTGCGTGGGTGCTACAGAAGCTGCAGCGTAAAACATCAACATTACAAACACAATATTTCTGACCATAGTTCATGGCCTCCTATAAACTTAAGTCAAAGGCTTATTTACTCAAACTGACCGTTTTTATTGTCATGCTGAGCCGAAAGGCGAAGCA
>CAYNTC010000055.1:0-10593 GCA_964399795.1 uncultured Pirellulales bacterium
TGCATCCTGAAGACCTTCAAATTTACTGATCCTTTCTTTTATTTCATTTGGATCGCCTTTGACATTTACCTGAGTATTAGAACGCGTAACCGTTTGTTCCTGAGCCGTAATTCTTTCTCTTGATACAAGATCACCATAGAGGTTTGGCCTGCCATCGGGGCCGTATCGTGCGTATCCGGCGTCTTCTCCGAGATTCGATTCGGGTTCTTTTGCGCCATGTTTGAGTAACAACTCTTCGATTTCCTTATGTCCTCTTTTTCTGGCCAGTGACAATGCGTTCTCTTGCTGGATAGTTTGAGCATTGATATCTGCCCCTTTTGCGATTAGCTTTTCAACTATATCTTTATGCCCAAATTCTGCTGCAAAATGAAGGGCCGTTCGATTCTGAGAATCTTTGGCATCGACATTTAATCCCTCTTTAGCAACAAGAAACTCAACTGCTTCTGTATTGCCCTTAAAAGCTGCCAAATGTAGCGGTGTCCTTTCGCTTTTGTCCATTGCGTTGATATCGGCGCCCTCATCAATAAGCAGTTTAGCTATTGATGTGTGCCCATAAGAAATCGCAACGTGTAATAGTGTCTGACCATCTCTGTTCTTCTCGTTAATGTCAGCCCCCTGGGATATGTTCAATTTCGCCTGTTCAAGGTCGCCATCAAATACCGCCTGGTATAAAGATTTAGTAGGCTTGTTGGCATCTTCCGCAGCGCAATTAGATGTTGCGTCGAATAATGTTAGAGACATTAAAACTATAGCTAAGCATATATAAGAAGTTCTCACAATATATTCTCCTGAAAATGAATCGCTGATTATTTTCTAAGCCAATTGGCTCTATTTGAATACTCTGACCAGCACACAAGCCTATAAAAGCTATATCCATTATACATCAAGAACAGGTTCGAGGGCTGGAAATTTCTCTAACTATGTTAACTTACCAACTCAAACTTACCGTTTTTATTGTCATACTGAGCCGTAAGGCGAAGCATCTGGCTTTAGGCAAAAGAAAATCTATATTTTCTCTGGCCAGATTCTTCGCTTCACTTCGTGGAGTTTACCCTTGAGTGAAGCGAAGGGCTCAGAATGACAGAGCGATATAGGTCTTTGCAATTAAAAGACTTATCAATAATATTAATAAATAGGTCAATTTGAGTAACCAATTTGCTTAAAGTTCCTCCACGGCTGTCAGCCCAATTTTCTCTGTAATACTATCAAATTCATCGAGAGAGTGAAATTCAATGATTATCCTGCCTCTTTGGCCGTTTCTTCGAGTTTCTATGGCCACTTTAGTACCAAGATGCCTGCTCAAGTTGCTTTCGAGTTCCAGAATGTGAGCCGGCTTTGTTTCAGTGCTTGTTCCAACATCATTTTTGCTTGTCAGGTATCTTCGGACCAGCCGTTCGACCTCTCTTACGCTGAGCCGACCTGCCATAGCCCGGTTGGCCATCTTGCGACGAACATCGTCGGTTGGCAGCGATAGTATTGCCCTTGCATGGCCCATGGTAAGCTGACCGTCAATTAGCATTCGCCTTATCTCCTCGGGTAAGTCTAGTATTCGTAAGTGGTTAGCTATTACCGACCGATCCTCGCCTAGCCTTTGTGCCGCCTCTGCTTGCGTCAGCGCGAACGTACTTATGTAGTTCTGATAGGCCTTTGCCCGCTCTATAGGGTTCAAATCGACCCGATGTATGTTCTCGATGAGTGCCCATTCTAAAAGCTCCTCGTTGCTTGCTGTACGTACCAGTGCCGGTATTGTTTGCAGCCCAGCCAATTTGGCGGCTCGCAGTCGTCGCTCACCGGTAATTAACTCGTATGCAGAGCCGATCCGTCTCACGACAACCGGTTGTATTATACCATTGGCCTTTATTGATTGAGCCAAATCGTTAAGCTCCTGCTCATTCCATATAGTTCGGGCCTGAAATGGATTGGGTGAGATTAGTTCAACGCCGATTTCTTGATAAGAATCACGTAACTCTTTGTCTGGCATAAAGTTACGTTCTTGTCCTGCATCCAGGAAAGGCTCTTTTAACGCCTCTGGCTGCGATGTTATAGGACCTAATAGTGATTCAAGGCCCCTACCAAGATGTTTATTCTTTTTTAATTCTTTTGTACTTGTCATTATCTTGCTCCTTCAAAACCTTCGAAAAAGATTATCATGACATATCCTGTTAATTGGCTTGGTCTGTGTTCTAATCTATTTGTCGGAAAATATTCGCAAAATTCTATAGCAACTTACACGAAGAAATCTTTTTTTCGTAAAAATGTTTCACGTGAAACATTATGGTCAAAAGGACAGTACACAGGATTTTTGGCCCGATTTATGCGAGCGATTGATAAATGTACAAATGGAAATAACAAATGCGACAGTCTTAGTTTCCTCTGTCGTAGTGGGTTTTCTAAAATTTTCAAAAGAACCCTAGAAGGTGCCGACTGTCGCCCAAAGGGACGTGCACACCTGAATCAGCCAGACAAAAAGTTAGTGAAAACTTATAAAGACTGCGAAGTGAAATCGCGCACGCAGGATGATTGACATTTTTCCTTACATGGAGTTTTTGAAGAATAAGGCCGGAATTGCTGATTCGAGTGCGACGCTGCACCAGAAGTATTTGTGATGCCTTATTGCAGGATACTCACGGACACAACCTGCTTCATGCCGAACGCAACTTTGAAAGCAGGTAGGGTATCGGATCGGATTTTCATATTGAGCCGATTGAAATAAGGATAAATGTCCCCGCACATTTTGTTTCACGTGAAACATGGACCTGTTCAAATATTGAAAGATCAAGGGAGAAAATGACAAAAAGGTTATCTGTTGAGGTAAGAAGGTTAAGAAATATTAATATTTGTTGATAATATAACATAATTTCAGTAAAATTTGGTATTTTTCGCGAATTTAATCTAAGCGGTTTATTTTCAGATAGTTATGTCAGTTTATGGCTTGATGGAGAGGCTGCAACCGAATGGGTTAATGAACATAGAGAGAAGATGTCAAAAGTTTGGCAGTTGTGTTTAGCATGGATTCTTTAATATTTGTGGCCAATTAGGACCTATAATAGCTTAATCCAAAGAAAAAATAGTGTTTCTTAATACTCGCTCAAGGTGGTAAAAGTGCGAGTTTAGAAAATTGTATCATTGGTGTTAATTTGGTAAAATTATTGAAAGTATGATACAAATTGATTTTGCTTGAGCTAAAACGTGGGACTTTAAGTGAGATTATAAATGTTTGGAGATAAAAGGGCGATGAGTTACAAAAATATCAGGCTGTTTGTAATTGTGGCAATTTGCACTATCGCAATGGCGGATTTACATGCAGATGTGAACACTTCGTATGTTGAGTTGATAAGTGGTGGCTTTACATCGACAAACCGGGCCTTCATTGCTGTAGGTGATCACGTCTTTTACAGCTACATTCCTAACTGTCCTGCCACTGCAGGCCTGTATGTGGTTGCTTTACTCGACAATCATGTTTTGTTTGACGAGTTTTACCACACCTACCAGCTTGAAGGGGCCAGCGAAGGCCTATCCCGGGATATTGAGGCTCTACCGGAGGGGGCTTTAGTGCTTGTGGCTGCCAAAGATGAACCGACAAGTTTTTTTGATCAGCGAGGCCAAAATGCACTTCATAGCATAGGGGCGTCCGTTGGTCTTCTGAATCAGCCTTACAGAACCTCGTATCTTTGTGTAGGTTGCAAAGGGATGCAGCCAGGTGAAGCGATCGAAAAAATTGGCATGGACGAACAGCGCTATCGAAGGGGATATGCCGGAACGCATATTGACCTTGTATTTCCGGAAGTGCCCGAACCCAACATTTCAGTCGAGCCGGGAATCCATGAGGGGTTGTACATTGGCCGGACCGAGGTTATTTACTACATCCCTAACGGGTTCGACCCTAACACAGCCCAGTACTTGTTCGGTATTCATGGAGCAGGAGATTGGCACAGGCCAGGAGCTATGCACCGGATCCATCAATTCAAGGATATCGCCAACCGAGAGAATCTCGTTATTATTGCCCCTGCATTTGATTCCGTATTGAATTGGACTCCCATCTGGCCGGATGATTTCGATGAGCATGGAAATTTCAAAGATCGCCGAATCATCAAAAACCGTTATCTATGGGATTTCGTTGGGCTCTTGAATCATTGGCACGGTGCCAGGTCAGACCAGACGCTTATCGAGATATTCGAGTTCTTCAATCGGCATTTAATGTGCCGTGAGCGTTTTCATCTGTATGGTCATTCCGGAGGTGCTCAATTCGTAGTACGGTTTGCCATGTTTTATCCGGAGCTATTGGATAAAGTTGCGGCTTCTTCAGCCGGCACGTTTGCCTTTCCACGATACGACATCGATTATCCCCACGGTCTTAAGATGGATAACCTCATGCAAAATTTCCCAGTCATCACCGACTTCAGTGGTATCGCCCTCGGCCAGCGGGAACTTGACCAAAAGCTCTTGGCAGAATAGATTTCGTTGACATTCAAACGTTTACGGATCAATGGTTAACCAAAGGGTTGGTGTTGCCTGCTGACATTGTACCACAGCCCATTGGGGACAGAGTTGTTGACTTTAAGGATTTTGCTTTAATAGCACGTAACTGGTCCAAATAAGAATCGAATATCTAACCATTGCGAAGTATAGTTCGAGGACGAACTACCTAAACATCCCGCCACCTTCTGCTGATTGCATTCATTCGAAGAGCCGCCAAGGTCTTTTCTTCTCCCGCGGAACTGATTATGATTTAGCACTTTGCTGCCTTGACAGAAGGGCGGTTGGTGCTATAGTGACAGATGAGTCTTTCCGGTTTTAAGTAAAAAAACGGACATATTCGAAAGGATGCCCAAAATGAAAAGACCAGTTAAGGGAATAATTATATCAACATTTGCTGTCTTGATTGCTGTGGCTGGCGCGGGTTGTTATCAGCAACAGTCACAAGGCACAAAAAGAACCAAGCTCATAGCTGCCGAGAATATGAGACTAAAAAAAGAGTTGGCTGAACTTGAGAAGGAAATCGAGAGATTGAAGCAGCTACACCAGGAGCAACTCATAGAAAAGCAAAGCCGGCTAAATCAATGCCAAAAGGAAAAACAAGCCTGGCAGCAAAAATCACAAAAGAACATCCAAAACCAGGTAACCGGCGTCTTAGATGTCATAATGGGTGATATCAAGAAACTTCGACAGGAAAACGAAAGGCTAAAGGCTATGTTCGAGCAGCTCGAGCAGCATGTGGGCGATAATAAAAGTCTACGGGAGGAAGTAGAAAAGCTCAAAGAGCAAATAGAAATCAAAGCAAGGCCTCTCGAGGCGCCCTAACAGCTACGGTTGCTCTTGGCCAGCTAAACGCATACCTTTGTACAAGCGTGAACCGCATCCGGAAGTTGTTCCTCGCCGTAATGTTTTTGCATGGCAGCAGCCACAAATCCAACAAACATAGGCTGAGGCCTTATAGGCCTGGAAGTAAGACAGGGATGGGCCTGTGTACCTACAAAGAAGGGGTGTCCTTGTAATTCGAGTATTTGCATGATTGGTTGATTGGGAGCCTTACCGGAAAAGACCAGGCCCGCCTTTTCCAATCGCTCGATATAACGAGGATCAACTTCATAACGATGTCTGAATCGCATTCGCACCGAATTGGCCTTGCCGAAGAGTTCCCACGCCAACGTATGCGGTTTCAGTTCTATATCTTGTCCGCCGAGCCGCATATTGCCGCCCAGGCCCTCAATTTTTTTCTGCTCCGGCAGCACATCTATTACAGGCTCTGCGCAGTCAGGCTCGATTTCGGTGCTGTTAGCTTCTTTTAGTCCACAAACATTACGCGCAAATTCAATTACAGCCATTTGAAAGCCGAAGCACAATCCAAGGTAGGGCAGATTATTCTCTCTTGCGTATTTGATACATGCGATTTTCCCCTCGGCGCCGCGTGTGCCGAAACCGCCAGGGACGATAATACCATCAACATCACTGAGATTATCGGTCGCATTGTCGTCGGTAACGCCTGTCGTCTCGATCCACTTTATTTGTACATCACAGCCTAGCGCTATGCCAGCATGCTCCAGGGCATTTATTATTGAGGCGTAGCTATCGCGGACTGTGGTATATTTGCCGGTTATACCAACCGTTACCTTGCGACTGACAGAGTCAATTTTGTCGGTAAAGTCACACCACCGACCCCATGTTTTTCGCTCATGTCGCAGGCTGATTCTGTCCTCGATCTTCAGCAGCCTTAAAACCTCAAAGTCGAGGTTATTATCCCTGAGCATCGCCGGTATCATGTAGATGCTGGCAGAGTCCGGCACGCTGACGACGCGCTTAAGAGGGACATTGCTGTAAATACTGATTTTTTGTCGAGCCTTTTCGTTTACTGGGCTGCTTGCCCGGCAGGCGATAATATCCGGCTGAATGCCGCACTGCATAAGCTGCTTGATTCCAAGTTGGGCGGCCTTTGATTTCTGTTCGCCCAGCGTTGGTGGCTGGAGTATATACGTAAGAGCGACGAAGCAGCTACTGTTTGGGCCTTCCTCGTAAGCAAGCTCTCGCGTCGCCTCTATAAAGTAGGCGTTCTCTAAATCGCCCGCCGTGCCGCCTATCTCGACAAAGACTATATCCGCACCGCTCTTTACCGCCAGCTCACGCAGCTTAAGCTTGACCTCGCCGGTCACGTGTGGAATCATCTGGACATCTCTTCCGAGATAATCGCCGTGACGTTCTTTGTTAAGGACAGAGCTGAAAACCTGGCCGCTTGTGGCAAAGTTCGCGCGGGTTAAATCCTGGTCCAGCATCCTTTCGTATGTGCCGAGGTCCATATCGCATTCCATGCCATCATCGAGCACAAAGACCTCGCCATGGCGAAACGGATTCAGCGTGCCGGAGTCGATGTTCAAATATCCTTCGAGCTTAATCGGCGCGACCTTAAGGCCTTTATCCTGCATGAGCTTGGCCAGGCAAGAAGAGAATATGCCTTTACCCAGCCCGCTTATTACCGTGCCCATAACAAAGACATATCGTGCCTTTCCTTTCTTATAACCGGCCGGCACCGGCGAGAAAAACTCACTTTCTGTCGATATGTCACTTACCGAAGCTAATAGGTCTTTTTCTTTTGCCATTGATTCTCCTCTATGTCATACCCGCGTAGGCGGGTATCCATTTTTGAAGTTATATTATTTTCATTAGTTGATCATATTCCTTTTTAATCTGATAAGTGTCTAGCTCGTACTTCAATCTGATTAAAGAATTTATATTGTAAGCAAAAGCTACACAGTACGTTTGAAGAATGTCTCGCCCTTGTGGTAGAGAACCATAAATAGCACTCATGCTCGCCAAATCAAGATGAACTGCATTATTAAATATAGAATAAAAGGTTGGACGAATTTCTTTATAATAAGAGTCTCCCAATTGTTTGAAAATTTCTGTGAGATTAGGAAAACTTTTTACGTTAGACTTTTCAAGCTCTTCATAATGCTGTTTTAATTCACTCAAAGTCCTTTCATGCACTTCTTTGTCTTCTGGACGCATTACCGCCTTGGAGCCTTCGAACAACTTTATTCCTTCAGAACAAGCTGATTTTCGCCATCTTTGAATTCTTTCTTCAATTGCTTCAGAGGTATTATTTTTATCGTTGCATCCTACAAGGGACCAAGTAAGTTTTGTATTCAACTCGCCTAAACATCGCATTAGGGCCTTTGCCGGGAATTCGTAGCCTTCGTTAAGTAATTGCAGAACTGCTGTGCAATATTGGTAAGATGTTTTAACAACACAAAGGCATAGTTTGTCGACTTCATTTGCATTAAAAAAATCTGGTCCGATTTTGCCCTCAATTTCTTTTTGGGTTTCTTCGTGCCATTTTTTTATTGTTTCATCGATTTCCATTTTTACTTTTTCATTTTTCTATTTTGAACCTGTGGTGGAATTGCAGGCTGGATGTTTTCTGGATTCCCGCTTGCGCGGGAATGACAGCAAAGATGTTCTATGCAAAGCGGCCTTGTCATTCCGCACTTGTTGCGGAATCCATGCACTGACTGGTTGATCCAACGACAACCGTATGCAATCCATTATACAAATCATTCCAATCCGAATTGGCTGACTCGATGAGATTAATTTTCCATTGCCGATTCCATTTCTTCAGCCGTTTTTCCCTTTCAATTGCACTATAGATATCTGAATACTTCTCATAATACACAAGCATATGAACGTTATACTTGCGAGTGAAACCCGGTACCAATTGTTCCTTATGTTGATATACCCTTTTTAGGAGGTCACCAGTTACGCCGGTGTACAAAGTACCGTTTTTCTTACTTGCCAGGATATATACAAAATAGCTCTTGGTCATCTTTCTGGATTCCCGCCTGCGCGGGAATGACAAAAGTGCTCGTTATTTAGATTTCTGCTCCTATTTTTTGTACCTTCTGACAAACTCCGCATATTGCTGCGGTGTGTCGATGCCATCGCAGGTGTGTTTGACTTTGCCGACAAGGATGTCAAAGCCGTTTTCGATCGCCCGCAGTTGCTCAAGCTTTTCGATTTTTTCCAGCGGCGTCTGTGGCAGGGCAGTTATCTTGGTTAGAAAATCCTTCCGATATGCATAAATGCCAACGTGTCGTAGATATTGTCGGATATTTCCTATGCCGGATTTTTCCCTGTCATAAGGAATCGGCGCACGGGAGAAGTAAATTGCGATGCCGCAATCAGTTTTGAGTTTTAAGTTTTGAGTTTTGAGTTTTCTGCTATCCGCTCCACGCTGTACGCTCCACGCTACTACGACTTTTACAATGTTTGGGTCGCTGATTTGCTCTAACGTTTCAAAAGAAGCAGCTAAAGTTGCCATCGGATAATCGGGATTATTAATTAAAAGTTGGGCGATGAGATCTATGTTAGCAGGGTCTATTTCGGGCTCGTCGGCTTGGACGTTCACAACGATATCGTCAGCGTTCAGCCCTTCGACTTCGCTCAGGACAGGCGGATAGCGTTCAGAGCTTACTTTTCCTATCCGCTCTACGCTGTCCGCTAATTTTTTGACAGCTTCGGCGATGCGATCGGTGCCGCTTTTGTGCTCAGGCGAGGTCAGGATACACTGGGCGCCGAAGCTTTCAGCGGCTGCAACAATTCTCTCATCATCCGCTGCGATTATGACTTTCTCAGGCAGCCTGGCCTGGCAGGCTTGTTCGTATGTGTGCTGGATAAGGAATTTACCTGTATCTTTAGCGAGAACTTTACCGGCAAATCGTGTAGAACCATAACGAGCAGGAATACAAACTACAATTTTCACTTACATTTAAACCTTTTTGCCCGCAAAGCTTCTCTCACTTGCGCAAATCTCTAATCATGAACGTGAAAGGAAAACTTGTTGCGGCAGAAACGCACAACAGCCTTACTTCAACTGACTCCTATGGGCCTGTATGGTAGGGCAGAAAACCTCCCTTGTCAACTGCGGCTAACACAAATTTTAGGGTTTTTCAAAGGGGCACTTAATAAATGGCCCAACCATAAAGGCCTGTTCTGCTTGTCCGGATTCTATACGGATATCGAAAAATGCGACAGGCTCGAAAGAAGGCTGGTTACGGATGATCAGACGGGGATTGGTCTTGAATAGGCCTGGCTTCTGTAATGTCAGGGGTGGGCGTTTGAGGATGAGGTTGGAGTATCTCTTTGATTTCAATAGCAGGTTCAGGTTGTTGATCAATAGCTGCGGCACCATAAGTATTGTGAATGAACTGGGCTACCATTTTGTAATCTTCTGCGCCGTGGCAATTTTGCTCGTATTCAAAGATTGTTTTGCCATAGCTTGGCGCCTCAGCGAGCTTGATATTCCTTCGAATGGCCGTTGGCAGAATCCGGGCCTGCGCCCAGGCACTATTGGTGCCACGCGCGTTATCAAGAAATTTTTCTATGTCGGCTTTGACTTCGTTTGGAAGTGAAGCTCTGCTATCGAACATACACAAAAGAATCCCACCGACTTTCAGGCCTGGATTTATTCTTCTGTTGACCAGATCAATAGTTTGCAGCAGCTTTCCAAAGCCCTGTAGGGCAAGGAAGTGCGGCTGCAAGGGTATCAAAACCTCCTCTGCTGCGGCAAGGGCATTCAAGGTCAACAAGCCAAGCGAAGGCGGACAGTCGATAAGACAGTAATCGAACTTATCCTGGACCGGCTGGATGGCCTCACGGAGAATTGTCTCCCTGCCGACAACACTGACGAGTTCACCTTCGGCACCTACCAGATTAATGTTCGCAGGTAAGAGCCAAAGATTGGGACGAACCAGCATGATTTCTTCTTCGAGTTTGGCTGACTGAGTTAGAACCTCGTACGAGCCGGACGTCGTGATTTGCGGCTCAAGTCCGAGGTGTATAGTCAGATGTGCCTGCGGGTCCAGATCGATAACGACGACCTTTGAGCCCATAGCGGCAAGAGCAGCGGCCGTGTTGACTACCGTTGTGGTTTTGCCCACACCTCCCTTTTGGTTTAATACTGCGATCCTTCTCATCTATAAATTACAAGTCACGAAGCAAGGTTTTGGAGTTTCTTTAAGACGGCATCGAGTACGCCGTTAACAAAAGAGCCTGACTTTTCGGTACTGAACTTCTTGGCAAGCTCGATGGCTTCATTTATTACAA
>CAYNTC010000056.1:0-10389 GCA_964399795.1 uncultured Pirellulales bacterium
AACAGTCAGTTTCATAACCAGTTGTTATTGTTTGACTTATAATGGGACAGTAGTGTTAATAAATATTTACTATTTTGGAGCCGGGGTAATAATGATAAAGGATTTCAACTGCGGTTTTGCCTTGCCTCGCCATACCTTGCGCGCCATATTGGCACATCCCCACTCCATGGCCCCACCCTCTGCCCGCGACAAATGCCCAATTCTGACCCCATCTTATAATTTGACAGACGGTGCTCTTTATTTTACGCCCTGTAGGATCGATTGTAAGACGCAAGTCCTCACCTCTCAAAAAATCACTCTTACCTGTCGAGCCAACAAGTCTGACTCTGGTTATTCGGGAAATGTCGCCATAATCACTTCTTTCGACCGGAATGATCTTCGTGATTTCGCCAAGGTCTCTTAGCTTGGGGTATTTCCGGTGCAGCCTGGTAGTAACAGTAGTTTTATCGAACTGTACCGTAGGCCAGAAAAAAAGGCTGAGCTTTGCTACATCTTTGCAATAAGGACAGGCGACACCTGCAAGTGGGCCATAAGAATCTCCGAAGACGTTCTGGCTGTTTTCTGTGTGGCCGCCACATACTGAACTGTAGTAAGTCGGGAAAATATCCTCCGTGCCGTTGGGATGCTTGCAGGTCAGGACTTGGCCAAAGGTACTACTAACAGCATACCATACCTGTGCTGATTCGGCACTAACGCCCCAATAAACCTGATTGGCCTGTGTTTTCTTAACGTCCCATCTGCGCCTGCTGCCGAACCGCTGTTTGTTGTACAAACAGTATGTTCTGGCAACAATCGCCTGGGCCTTAAGAGCTTCAGGCTCCCAGTAATCGGGCATTTCAGCGCCGACCACACCGGCAAGATATGGCTCAAGCGGAACAATGTTCATAGCATCAATAGAATTGCCATCGGAAGTGAGAATCAGTTTTAATTTGCCTCGGTATTCGTCACCATTAAGGCTGAAAATATGTGGGCTACCAGGACAAATAATAATTTCCTTGCTGCTGAAGGTTTGCCCAGCTAAAGTAATCATGCCAGCAGAAACATGTACTTTTGAAGGCCCTTCAAGTTTATCAAAACGAGCCACCAACGTCTCTATCTGGAGGTCGGGGCCCAACGTACTTACACTGAAAGGACTGTCAATATTAATCGTGAAATCTGTGATGTTCTCGAGCAATAAGACTCTGACCCAGAACTGCGGCTCGATATCCATTTGTGGCGTGGGTCTAACGAGTTGTCTGGGTCTACAGCCAGCATAAAATGCCGCCAATAAGAGCAAAAGTAGTGCAATTTCGAAGAAGTAGGCTTGGCTAATTAAAATCCGAAGTCTTTTTCGTGTTCTCAGAGGAGTTCCGTTGAGACCAGCACTGAATAGCTGACTAAAGATATCTGAAAAAACCATTAATAGTTATAGGCTTATCAATCCAAGGTTCGCAGGGACAATCCGAGATTAACGAGAGCTTTTTTAATTTCATTCAAACTCGTTACGCCGAAGTTCTTGCAACCGAGAAGCTCAGCATCTGTCGTACGAGTCAAATCGCCAATTGTACGAATATTAAGCTTCTGCAAACATTTGCGAGAACGTATCGACAACTGAAGGTCATCTACTGGTTTGTTCAACAGACCCTGATCTTGCGTGGCACTTTGGTCAGATATTTCCGCCGATTTGAACTGCTTTTCTTCCAGGGCCATTCCAAGGTGTAATCCTTTTGGTTCAAGGACGCCTTTTATTTCATTCAAAGAAGTCTCTCCGAAGTTTTTATAGGAAAGAAGTTCAGCCTCGGTGATTTTCAGAAGATCACCGAGTGTTTTGAGATTCATTTTCCGCAGACAGTTTCTGCTGCGCACCGATAACTCAAAATCCGAGATAGGGGTTTCAAGAATCTGGTTTTTGCGACTCCGCTTCTTTTCCTTCTCCTCGTCGTAAATCATACTCTTTGAGCTCTCGATGTCTTTTTTGAACAGGATCGCTCTTTGATGATTAGGGTGTGCTTCCAGAACAATATCAACGCACCGAGATGCTTTATCAAAATCGCCCTCATCTTCATAAAGAACAGCTAAATTAAGTAAAGCGCTCACATAAACAGGAGAGGTCGAGGCAATTTGCCTATAGTAGTCGATGGCCGCCTGCTCATTGCCGGACAAATCACAGCGATAAGCAAGGTGGAAAAGGGCCCTCTGATGGTTCGGAGACAACTCCAAAGCTACCTTATAATTGTCCAGAGCTCCTTCATATAAACCTTGAGCCTCCTGAACGCGAGCCAACTCACAGTGATACTCGGCACTGACATTCTCGAAGTTTGAACAGCTTTTCAGTTCCTCGACCACAGCTTCAAAGTTCAAGGCGTGACGATACGTAGCGGACTTTTCCAACGCCACGGTTAATGAATCAGCACCATAATTAAGACTTTTTTGTAGATTTTCTATTGCTTCATCGAACTTACCCATTCTCCGAAGTGCAAGGGCAAGGTACAAGAATTTCTCCTTGCAATCTTCTGCTTTTTGAAATTGCTCCACAGCTTCGTCGAATCTTGCCAGTATAGAAAGACCTATCCCCAGCGCAAGCTTGGCTTTAGGCGAGATCCTCGACATGTTTTCTTCCAACTGTTCGGCAAATTTCAACTGATTGGCTTCGCTGGAATGGACGAAATTTGAAAGTCTTATAATCTCGTCAACAGAAGGCAATTCATCAGCAAACAAATCAATCTGCGGTTCTGTAGTTGGCTGCATCAGGACATTCTCCCAAGGTTCCTCTTATTGTCTATCTGTATCGTAAATAGCTTTGTAGGTGAAGATATTATAAGTTGGTATGAAAAATTTGCAACTGATTTTTAGATACATTTCCCACTGTACGGAAATAAGAACGCCGTTGATCATATAACCAACTACAACCTGCGCCTACCCGAATTTTTCAAAATAGTTTTGTAGCCAGGACAGCGCAGCCAATGCTGCAAATATGGGCAGGGATTCACACTATCCTATACCTATCTATGGTTGAAATTTGGCCGTGCCTTCGGCACGGCTGCTGGTCCCTGGGCCCTGAAACCTGAAACCTGTTCCTTGCTTTAGCGCTTTAATGTAGGGCGCCTACACGTGCCTGTAGACATCCCAACCCATGTAATTGCCAAGTGCTTCTGCAATAGCATCTGCCGTCTCAGACATGTTGACTGCTACATGATGCTCAAAACCCATATTGCAGATATAATTCATCAGTGCCTGCAGATTGCCGATGTTCATTACACCATAGCCACCGAAGGTGTTGAGCTTGTCATTTGTGAATTTGCCCTCGCCTACATAGGCGCTCAATACGCCATCCACATCGTCGGTGGTCGTTCTGCAAAATGTGGCTGGGCTTGCCTTAATCCGCCCGACTATTGTGCCGTATGTATTCTCCTTGCCTACAGAGCTGGCGATGATATCCTGGAAGTCCATCCTTTGGCTCTTGAAGAAGGACTTAGGTAGGTTACTACAGTGAAACAGCACGCACTTGTCCGGATCGTCCGCATAATTGTTATTCCAGTCCATTATTGCGCTTGGAGTGCCGCTGGCTAACTGAAGGATGTACATACTCAAAAGACCTGTGATATCTACTTCACACGCGCTGGGTAAGAGCGACTCGCTCATCATGCTCATTAACGTACAAGGGACGATGCCGAAAAATTCTTCCAAAGCCGTCCAACATTGAATTGCCGTACCCATTAGCTCGTTTGCTTTGATCCATTGGTCAATAACGTAGCCGAACTTAGCCATCTTTAAAAGGCTGTCCGAAGGAATTGCATTCGTAGTAGTATATCCCTTGATGGAGTTCAGCTTGTTTTTTACACCTCGATGATTATCCGGGAGCTGCCCAACTTTGCTCAATATCTCATATAAATCAACTGGCTCGATGGCAATACCCTCGAATTCGAGGATCTTCTCACTATAGCGTACGGTGTTAAAAGCTGCGGGTCTGGAACCTATAGCTCCGAAGCGAACGTTGTTGAGCCCTTTTACGACCCTGCAAACAGCCGCAAACTGGTCCAGTTCCTTCACGAATTCTGCAGATTTGACACCGAGCGTATGCGACTTCGTTAGTGTGAAGGGAATTCCTGCCTGTCGGAGGTTATTACATACGCTAATTTTACCGCAGAATGAATCGCGTCGTTGGCCCATCGCCATCTTACCCGGCTCATCTTTCTCCGCTTGAATGAGAATCGGGACATTCAGACCACTACGCTTGATTGCTTCGGTTGCACCTCTTTCGTCCCCAAAATTGGGAAGGGTTATTATAATGCCATCAATTTTGTCTGCTTTCGAGGCAAATAAGGCTGCGCACTTTTTCGCCTCTTCAAATGTCTCGACAGTGCCGTGCTTTGTTTCGCTCATAGGCAGAGTAATTGTGTTATAGCCGGCCTTTTTCAATACATCGAGAATGTTCTTGCGACCCTCTTTTGCCAGCGCATCCGGGAAAAATCCGCGGTTGCCGACTATAACGCCAAAAGTCAACTTACTCATTTAACAGCCCCTTTATCCCGCCCCAGACAGGCGTCATTTACATTTCAAACGAGCCCGTTTTTAAGCATATAATATATTTCGTTTGCACGAATATCTTTTTTGAATTCGGAAACCGTAGTGCTTTTATCTATCATCAGGTACTCAATGTCGGCCATTTCCGCAAAATCTTCCATATGCTCCGCATTCAGTGCCATGCTGAACCCGGTATGATGGGCACCGCCGCCGAGAATCCATGCTGCCGCGGCCGTTTTAAGATTCGGTTCAGGCTGCCAGACAACCCGTGCAACCGGCAGCTTCGGCAAATCGGCATCCGGCTTAACGACCTTGCAGGGATTGATAAGCATTCTGAATCGATTACCCATATCCATAATCGAAGCATTGATACCGTTGCCCTGTGGAACATTAAAAACCAGCCTTGGCGGGTCCGCCTTTCCACCGATACCTAAAGGATGTACTTCAAGCGACGCCTTGCCGCTTGCAATTGAAGGGCAGACCTCGAGCATATGGGCTCCGAGCACCTTCATGCCCTTGGGATTTAGATGATAGGTATAATCTTCCATAAAGGACGTTCCGCCTGTTAAACCGCTTGCCATAACTTTCATCGCACGAACCAGTGCTGCGGTTTTCCAGTCACCTTCAGCGCCGAAACCATATCCATCTGCCATCAATCGCTGCACCGGAAGGCCCGGCAGTTGAACCAGTCCATGTAAGTCCTCAAACGTAGTGGTGAATGCCTTAAAGCCGCCCTTTTCAAGGAATGTTCTCATGCCGACCTCAATCTGCGCAGAGATGTGAACCGCTTCAAGCCCGGCCTTGTTAAGTTTAACCTTGTAGGCCCTTTTGTATTGATTTACCATCGCCCTGATTTGCTTGTCATTAACCTTGTTAATAACCGCCACAAGATCACCGACTCCATAACCGTTGACCGAATAGCCGAATTTTTTCTGAGCTTCGACCTTGTCACCTTCCGTGACCGCAACCTCTCGCATGTTGTCACCGAAGCGGGCTACCTTCATACCCTGCCAGTCATTCCACGCACAGGCCGCACGCATCCAGATATCCAGCTTCTGAAGAACTTCCTGGTCCTGCCAGTGTCCAACGATAACCTTGCGGTTTTTCCGCATTCGACTGCAGATGAATCCGAACTCTCTGCCCCCGTGGGCCGATTGATTCAGGTTCATAAAGTCCATATCAATACTCTTCCACGGAATATCCCGATTGAACTGGGTGTGCAGGTGTACAAACGGCTTCTTTAGTGTGCTAAGTCCTGCAATCCACATCTTGGCTGGACTGAAAGTGTGCATCCAGGTAATCAGGCCGACACACCTTGGTGATGTATTGGCCTTCACACAAATAGCCGTAATTTTATCCGGCGTAGTAACAACGGGTTTAAATATCACCCTGCATGGAATCTTGGCTGAACGGTCCAGGGACTCGGCAATTTTCTTTGAGTCCGCATCAACCTGCTTCAGCGTTTCTTTGCCATACAGATGCTGGCTTCCTGTTACGAACCACACCTCGAAATCTTTCAACGTAATCATAAATTATCCTCCCTATGACTCCTGGCCATAATAAGCATTCTTACCATGTTTTCTCAAATAATGTTTATCCAGAAGACTCTGAGAAATAGCGTTTTTTCTCGCGTTAAGTTGAACTGCCCCGTATGCCATTTTCGCAACCTGCTCTAACACGACGGCGTTAATGACGGCCTGGGCGGAGTCTCTTGCCCATGTAAAAGGCCCATGATTCGCTACAAGAACAGCAGGCATCTGCAGCGGGTCGACGTCGGTGAAACGCCTGACAATAACCTTACCTGTGTTGAGTTCATAATCATTTTTAATCTCCTCCGGCGTCATCGCATCAGTCACCGGGATCGGCCCATAAAAGTGATCCGCATGTGTAGTTCCCAAACAGGGAATTTCACGTTCAGCCTGAGCCCACATCGTTGCGTACTGTGAATGCGTGTGGCAGACAGCTCCGATTTCAATAAAGCTGCGATACAACTCCAGATGCGTGGGTGTATCGGAGGACGGCCTAAAATCACCTTCCAGAATGTTACCATCGAGGTCCATAACAACAATTTTTCCCGCTGTCAACTCATCGTAATCCACGCCGCTGGGTTTTATAGCCACAACATCAGATTCCCTGTCGATCTCACTTACATTGCCCCATGTAAAGATAACCAGTTTGTGCTCGACCAGCTCAAGATTGGCTCTGCATACACGCTCTTTTAGTTGCTCATACATCGTTACGCGTTCGCCTTTTCTTTAATCTCCAAGAGGTCTTTCATCACGTTGTAAAGATTCTCTGTGTGGTCCTTGATACCAAAACTATCATGGAGCTGTTTGTAGAGCTTGTATATCTGTTTGTAAATCTCAACGTTCTTCGCAATGGGCTTAAACGTCTTTTCCTTTACGCCGCACATCGCTGCCTGCGCATCGGCATAGTTATCATGCCCACCTGCAGCCTTACCGGCGACTACGGCTCCAGCTATCGCCGAACCCAGAGCACACGTTTGGGCTGAACGCGAAATCTTCATCTCACGCCCCGTAACATCAGCATAAATTTGCATTAGCAGCGGGTTCTTCTCAGCGATGCCCCCGCAGTTAACAACCTCATTGATCTTAACACTGTATTCCTCGAAACGATTAATAATCGTCAGCGCTCCAAAGGCAGTGGCTTCGATTAGCGCCAGATAGATTTCCTCCGGACGTGTATGCAGGGTCTGGCCTAATAGTAATCCAGTCAATCGTTGATCGACCAGAATTGTGCGGTTACCATTGTTCCAATCCAATGCTAATAAACCCGATTGGCCAGGCTTAAGCTTGGCTGCTTTTTCTGTTAGGTTCTCGTGCGAGCCTTCTTTTTTACCTCCAGGCTGGATATAGTTCACAAGCCAATTAAATATGTCACCAACAGCAGACTGACCCGCTTCCAACCCGTAGTAACCTGGAAGGATGGAACCATCGACGATACCACATATCCCTGGAACGTCCGGCAGTTTTTTGTCGGTCGAAGCTACGACCATGTCGCAGGTACTTGTGCCGATGATTTTGACAAGTACTCCTTCTTTGATTCCCGCGCCTACGGCACCCAGGTGGGCGTCAAATGCCCCCATTGCTACCGGTATGCCTGCGGTAAGACCAAGTTTGTCTGCCCAATCTTTAGTGAGCTTTCCAGCGGGTTTATCCACAGCGAAGGTCTTATTGCTGAGCGTTTCACGGAGCTTTGCAAGTTTAGGATCGAGCTTAGCTAAAAACTTAGCATCCGGATAACCTCCCCAATCGTTGTTGAACATAGCCTTATGACCAGCGGCACAACGGCACCTAACCAGCTTATCCGGTGCATGGGTGCCGGTCAGTACAGCAGGCAGCCAGTCTGCGTGTTCGACCCAGGTGTAAGCAGCATCAAAGACCCCGGGATCAGTACGAAGGCAATGCAGGATTTTACTGAAGAACCACTCCGAAGAATACGTCCCGCCGCATTTGGCCAGATATTCGGGTCGTTCATTCTTGGCCAGTTCAGTGATCTCAGCAGCTTCAGCGTATCCAGTGTGGTCCTTCCATAGCCATGCATGTGCATTAGGATTGTCCATGAAATTATCCAACGTCGCCAGTGGTGTTCCGTTTTTGTCGACCGGCAGAGGTGTTGAACCGGTCGTGTCAACGCCAATTCCAACGATGTCTTTTGGATCGAATTTCAGTTCGGCTTTGTGTGCCTGAGCAATCGCACCAGCGGTGGTTATTTCGATACCCTTTAGGTAGTCGGCGGGATTTTGACGAGCCAGATTATGATCCGACGGGTCGAGAATAATACCCTCTTGACCTGTTTCGTACTCATAAATACACGTGCCCAATTCTCGGCCGTCAGATGTATCAACAATCACACACCGTACTGAATTAGTGCCGTAATCCAAACCTATCGTGTATTTCATACCGTCACCAAATTCAAACAGATGTCATTCTGAGCGAATCGAAGAATCTCACCTACGTTGGCCAGATGCTTCACCTCTCGGCTCAGCATGACAAATTACCAATCACCAATTACTGTTTACCAATCATCATTCTTATCCTGTGAAATAGAGATAGATTGCTACAATAATCACCATAAGCAATACTGAGAGAATCACATCTGCGTATGTCCAGCTTGCTCGCGATAGCTTGCGGTCTTCGTCTGTGACGGTTCCGTATGTCAGTCCGCTGATTTTCTCGTAGGATGGTACATTGGTCATGTAACTAACCACAATCATGACCCCCACACATACTATAAAAATAAACAGGCTGTAATATTGGAAGAAGATATTATTTATAATCCAAAGGAACGAGCCCTCGGTATAACTGAAATCTTCTACAAGTTTAACGGGTGTATCTATCCCCATTCGAATCAAACCCAAGGCAAAGCCGACAATCAATGCCGACAAACATCCTTTGGCGTTCAGTCTTTTGAAGAACACACCGAGGAAGAAGACCACAAAAATCGGTGGAGCAAGATATGCCTGCACACCCTGAAGATAATCATACAGACCTTTTCCGCCTCGGATCACCGGAATCCATAACAAGCCAATTAATACCATGATCGTCATGGCTACACGACCGGTCCATACAAGCTTATGTTGGGAGGCCTGAGGACGCAATTTGGAATAGAAGTCCATTGTGAACAGTGTGGAAGACGCAGTAAATACCCCGGACAGTGAGCTCATCAGAGCCGCCAGCAAACCGGCAACGACAATTCCACGCACGCCAACAGGCAGAACTGTCATCACCAACAATGGAAAAGCCTTCTGAGCTTCATCCCGGATGACTTGCCCCTGAGAATCGAACATGACCTGCTGAATCTGCGTAATTGCATTTGGGTTTTTTGGCGAGGCCAGGGCAAAACAAATCATACCGGGTATAATGAAAAGAAAAACCGGCAGCAATTTGAAAAATGCAGCACAAATCGAGCCCCTTCGGGCTATTTTTTCATTCGCTGCCGTCAAGACACGTTGGACGATATACTGGTCTGTACACCAGTACCACAAACCAATGATTGGTGCACAGAAGAGCATGCCGAGCCAGGGATAGTTATCGTTGAAGTACCAGGCCATTCGACCTGCTTCCTTTACCGGAGCCCAGGTACCTTCAACACCCGCAGGTACCAGCGGCCTCCAGAGATTGAACATTTCCGAGCCGGTTATTTTATATAATTGCCCCCAGCCACCCAGGGCTTTAAGGCCGAAGAAAGTCACTAAAAGCGAACCTATCACAAGAATAATCGCTTGAGCGGTTGCAGTATAGGACATCCCCCGCATGCCACCGAGAATTGTATAAGCACCGGTAAGTACAATTACAAGGATCGACCCTATCCAGAAGCTATCCAATCCCATGAATTTAATCTCAGGCAGAAGAGCACTGAATACGATACCGCCGGCAAAAATACCGACAGCGATTTTTGTAAAAACATAGGCTATAAGCGAGATCATTGACAATACCCAGCGGGCTGTCGGTGAGAATCTTCTCTCCAGAAACTCCGGCATCGTAAAAACCAGCGATCGTGAATAAAATGGCACGAAGACCCACGCCAGCACTAACAGGCACCAGGCGTGCAACTCGTAGTGGGCCATGGCTACACCATCCGTACAGCCGGACCCCGCAAGACCAACTACGTGTTCGGAGCCTATGTTAGAAGTGAAGATGGCCGCACCTATGACAAACCATCCAAGGTTACGTCCCGCAAGGAAATAATCGGCGGCTGTATCCTTGCTTTTGAGAATAACCCACCAGGCAATACCCAGAAGGATACCAAAGTATCCGACAATCACAATCCAATCCAGTGCTTCAAGTGAGGTTTGTGCTAACAATATCTGCATAGATTTACCCCTTCACAAAGCGCCAACAGAATTATATTAATTTTTCTTAT
>CAYNTC010000057.1:0-10291 GCA_964399795.1 uncultured Pirellulales bacterium
GGAACAATACATTTTGACCATCCTCTTGATGAGCATTTGCATTGCCATAGCGGGCTTGATTAGCCGTGCCTTTATACGGATCCATATCCGGAGTAAACGGGCCGCCGTCAGTTGTCGATCCTCGGAAAGGTTTGGCCTCAGCAGCCGGCGACTCAATCCAGGGATTTCGGTCTGCTGCAACTGCCATACCCGGTTCGCTGGAGGTTGTCAATGAATACTGGCTGTACGGATGATGGTACGCGTAGCTACAATGGGTCGTTGCCGGATCACCCGCAGAACGACCACTACCTCCAAAATCCCAGGCATCAATGAGTTCTTCGCATTCGGAATTGCGGTTCTGATAGTCAACGAGCTTAAACTCCGTAGTACCGGCGTCACCCTTACAGATAAACGACTTGGGCGTCACTTCGGCGTACTTTACCAAAAGATAAAAGCTGGAGGAAACTGTTGCGGTACCGCCGGTACCATCTGTAGATAAGCTATATGCTGTGAACCTGTCTTCGGCATCCCACGTTACCGTTCCGCCCCAATCCGTGTCCCTGCCGCCTGCCCGGGGAAGCTCATCATCGTAGTCATTAGCGTAGATCAGCATCGCCTTTCCGATGCCTGAGAGGTTCGTACCGCAGACCATTCTAAAGGCAATCTGCCGGACCCTCGACAGTGCGGGCATAAGTATGCCCATCAGCAGAGCTATGATCGCGATAACGACCAAAAGCTCAACCAGTGTGAAACCTTTGCGTTCCATTTTTCTGCCCTTTCAGTGTTTCAAGATTTGCGGTTCCGGCTGTCCTCAGGTACGATTAAGCTCAATTTTGATAAATAAGTGCGATTGCATGACTGCAAGCTACTCGGACCGGTGCCCGGTCCAAAACGACAGTCCCTGCCACAAAACAATCCAAAACGCCATACACTGCTTTTCCCGCAAATCCTATCAGTTAGTCATGTTCACCTGAGAACCGCCGGTAAGAACAAATCGGCGCAAACCGACTTTATCTAATTACAGGCAATTCAAGCAGTACCGGCTGTGATCAAAATCTATGTCGCCCAAGAATGCACTTCAAGCACGTAAAGCTCACGTCTCTTAGGCAGGCAGACTCAAAATGAAATGGAGATTGATATGATAACGACTTAGACTATAATGTTGCTTTCAAGCCCACCTATACTTGCTATCAGCGCCGGCACAAACCTAACTCACGTAGAGATAGGCCCATTATAAAGCCTTGATTGTCAAAGAGCCGTGTTGTTACGGCAGATAGGCTCATAAAAGGAATGAATACTACTATGACATATAAGAGCAATTCAGATTATAATTAGTCGCACAAACCTACCTGTCCAACAACACAAATATCTACATTAGCCACTATTTGTTAAGATTAATCTCATTAGCTCTGCAAAAAGTTTTCTAACAATCCTATCCTATAGTTACTACGTTATTTCTTATTCTTTGGTTCACACAAGCCCGTGCCTGGCAAACCCAAAGCCATAAGAAAAGAAAGCGGCCCCATGCCCCACCGCACAAGGCCGCTTACAAGACCATTCAAAGACGACTTCTCCGGTCGGCTTACCGTCTGGTCGGTGTCGCCGAGACGGCATCGTGTACCAGAAGCGAGTCCTTCCTGCAGCCGGGCAAACTTTGAAAGGCAATTGGCCCCTCGCCTATGGGTGAACCCACTTGGTTACCCGATATAACATACGTATAAATGTTATCGTCCTCAACGCCACAGTAAGATCGTTTCTCGAAATTCACGTGACTATCCAGGAACAATACATTTTGGCCATCTCCTTGATGAGCATTTGCATTGCCATAGCGGGCTTGTTCAGCCGTGCCTTTATACGGATCCATATCCGGAGTAAACGGGCCGCCGTCAGCAGCTGACCCTCTAAACGGTTTGGCATCAGCAGCCGGCGATTCAATCCAGGGGTTTCGGTCTGCTGCAACTGCCATACCCGGTTCGCTGGAGGTTGTCAAAGAATACTGGCAATACGGATGATGGTACGCGTAGCTACAATGATTCGTAGCCGGATCACCAGGAGAACCTCCGAAATCCCAGGCATCGATGAGTTCTTCGCATTCAGCACTGCGGTTCTGATAGTCAACGAGCTGGAACTCGTCGGTCCCCGCGTCACCCTTACATATAAACGACTTGGGCGTTACCTCCGCATACTTTACCAGAAGATAAAAGCTGGAAGTAACTGTCGCCCTACCGCCAGTGCTATCTGTAGATAAGCCATACGCTGTATACCTATCAGCAGCATCCCACGTTACCGGTCCACCCCACTCCGTGTCTCTACCACCTGCCCGAGGAAGCTCATCATCGTAGTCATTGGCGTAGATTAGCATCGCCTTTCCGATACCTGAGAGGTTCGTCCCACAGGTCATTCTAAAGGCAATCTGCCTAACCCTCGACAGTGCTGGCATAAGAATGCCCATCAGCAGAGCTATGATCGCGATCACGACCAGAAGCTCGACTAATGTAAAACCTCTTTTCTTCATAATAACGCTCTCCTTTCAACTGATGGAAAATTCGCGAGGCCGACCACTTTCAGGCCCACCACTGCGGTTTAGGCTTTATTGGATAAATACCTGTTGCCAAAAACACAAACAGCCAAAAACGTACTCCCCGCGAACCATCATAATGAGTATGTTACTTCCGCCTGATAACGGCCGGTCTAATTTCACAAAACTTTTTTCAACTGGATTTGGATTGTACACACACATAATTACAGAAGTACAAAGATTTTAGGCAAAAAGCCTTAAGCCGAACAACTAACATATTTTTATTTTCGGCAGGTAGGTTCAGGGTATGAAGAAAAAAGCAAAATATGATGACGGTTTAAGTTATTATAATTAAATTTCTCAAACCCACCTAATTCTTATTTTATGTTAGCATCGAGATAACTCTCTGTCAAATAAATTTCGTCAATTCTTCCAACTTCCTTGAAATTTCTTTAAATTTGCGTAACATTCGCTTTTTTAGGACTAAAAGGGTAGGTATGATTAATAGAGAAACTCATAAAAAAACAGAAAAACTGTTAAAAAAACACAGCCAGGAACACCTTTTACGTTTTTGGAGCGAGCTGAGCACATCTCGTAAACAAGATTTGCTGGCTCAGATAGAAAAGCTAAATTTTGATAAAATTGACGAATGGGTGTCCAATCTCGTCAAAAAAAGCACATCCGCCCCATTGCACAGGGAATATGCACCACCGGCATTCTATAACGCAACTCCAGCCGACACAAAAAACGAACGCAAGTATGCCCAGGCTGTCGAATTGGGCAAAAAACTGATGGCAGCAGGCAAGGTGGCGGCATTCGTGGTAGCCGGTGGTCAGGGAACCCGATTAAAATTTGACGGTCCGAAGGGCAATTTCCCTATAAGCCCGGTAAAAAATAAGACCTTCTTCCAAATTTTCGCAGAAACCATCGCTGCAGCATCAAAAAAATATCAAGCCGACTGTCCATGGTACATTATGACCAGTCCGCAGAACCACGCTGAGACGATGGAAATTTTTCGCTCAAATAACCACTACGGTCTAAACCCTGAGAACGTTTTCATATTCCAGCAAGAAACGCTGCCAAACTTCAATCTCGACGGGAAAATCTTATTGGCTGACAAAGCTACAATCAGCCAATCTCCTGACGGCCATGGAGGAAGTCTAAAAGCACTTTACCGAAGCGGTGCCCTTGAAGATATGAAAAAGCGAGGAGTTGAATTCATAAGTTACTGGCAAATCGATAATGCTCTGATTAATATTTTCGATCCGTTATTCATTGGCCTGCATGCCCTTGATAATGCCGAGATGTCAGCTAAGGCAGCAATAAAAACAGGCCCAAAAGAGAAGGTCGGCAACTTCTGTCTCGTTGACGGCAAAGTAACTGTCATTGAATACAGCGACTTACCTGACGATCTGGCTGAGAAGCGAAATCCCGATGGTTCGCTGGTATTCAGGCTTGGCAGTATTGCAATCCACATCATTAGCGCGAGCTTTGTAGAGAGGCTGAATGCTCATGGTTTTACGCTACCCTTACATAAAGCCGTTAAAGTAATCCCCCATATTGACCAGAAAGGCAATTTCATTAAGCCCACCGAACCAAACGGAGTGAAGCTCGAAACGTTCGTGTTCGATGCACTGCCGCTGGCATCAAAGGCAGTGATTCTGGAAACAATCCGGAGTCAGGAATTCGCTCCGACAAAGAATCTAACCGGCGTCGATAGCGTCGATATCACCAGGCAGATGATTGTCGCCCGCGCAGCCGATTGGCTCGAATCCGCAGGAATCTCCGTTCCCAGGAAGCCAGACCCCGAACTGGCTTCGGGGATAGATTGCCTTATAGAAATCGCCCCGAGCTTCGCGTTATACAAAGATGATGTCAGGAAAAATCTTGACCATATCCCCGCAATCAAGCCAAGCGATAAGGTTTATCTTGAGTGAACCAACTTTGTGCCACGTCCGAGGGGTGAATGAGGATTATGCCAATGGCAATAAAGAATCTCACCTGCGAAAGCCAGATGCTCGCCTTTGCCTCAGCATGATGGTATGAAACTGTGCCTATCTACGGAGTAGAATGCCGCATTAAAGAACACAAGTGCAGCAGAGGCTGAAGAAAGTATAAACAACATGCTGGTAATAATTAAAGAATCCACTTGCGCTTGATGTTACGCAGGCTTAGCATAAACAGGCCGGCGCAGAACGCACCGAGAATAGACAGGTCAAGCGCGTAGGGCATGGTATTGCCGGCGTGAACAGCCCCGTGGAGAATGTCAACGCCGTAGGTTAGAGGCAGTACATAAGACAAGGGCCGCAGGAACACAGGCAGCTTCTCGATGGGGAAAAACAAACCGCACAAAAAAATCATGGGAAATCGGAAAAAATTGGAGAAAGTTTGGGCCTCGAACACCTCCCTAACTGCAACCGCAATAAAAAGACCCAGAAATGTCGAAGCCACAGCGATCATAACAACAGCAGAGAAAAAAAGGCACCACGGCACTTCAGACAAATTGACCAGAAGCGCAGCTATTGCAACCGGTACGAATGCGTTAGCCACACCAAAAAGAATGGCTCCGCCAGTTTTTGCCAGCATCAAGAGCTCGAGCGGGATAGGGGCAAGCAGCAAGCGCTCGAACGAACGGTTTTTCTTCTCAAAGGTTACTGTCACCGACAACATTGAGGTGGTCCCAAACAGGATTGAAAAGGCCACCAAACCGGGAAGCAAAGATAAGACGCTTTCCAGGCCTCTTCCAGACTTGATTAAGAACATACCTATCCAAGCAATAGGAAAAATCAATCCCCAACTGATATTGGGCGGCTTGAGGTAGTAGGTCCGCATGTCCTTGACCAGGATGCTCCAAAAGGCAATCCACTTTTTCATGCACCACCTCCGGCCTTTTCCTTCCACATGGCTTCCGCCTCGACACCCGTGATCCGGACGAAGACATCTTCTAACGAAGGCCGCACCCTTCGGGCTTCGGCCACTTCAATACCGCGATCCTCCAGAAATCGCACCAGCGGGCCAACCTTGATCGGCTCCAAAGACTCGACACGTATTTGCCCGTTGGAAATGAATTCGAAAATCAGATGGCCAAATACAGAAGAAAGCTCCTCACACAAGACCGGCTGGGCAGCCGAGAGAAAAAGCAACATCGTGTGCTTTTGCTGGGTAGGCTGCATAAGTTCAGCCACCGTATCGATCCGGATGACGCGCCCGAAGACGATGAAAGCGATGCGATCACAGAGCCGTTCAGCTTCCTCAATGTAGTGGGTGGTCAGAAAGACAGTTATTCCGGCCCGGTGCAGGTCAGCGATGAGCTGGCGAATCTGTCTGGCACCTGCCACATCGATACCTGTGGTAGGCTCGTCCAGGAACAGTATTTCGGGTCTGTGGATGATTCCAGCGGCGATAGTGAGCTTGCGTTTCATGCCCCTGGAATAGCCGCCAAATTTTCGGTTTGCCGCCTGGGCCAGATCGAATGTATCCAGAAGCTCACGGGCACGCGCTTTGCGCTCGGCCTTACCCATACCATAGAGGGCCGCACAGAAACACAAGTTCTCAAAACCCGTCAATTCAGGATAAAGATTGCTTTCATCCGGGACGACACCGATCAAGTGTTGGGCCGCTTTGGGATTATCCTTGCAGTCAATACCGCTGATTCGGATCGTCCCGGCGTCCGGCCGGGCCAGGCCGGTGAGCATGTTGATCGTTGTGGTCTTGCCCGCACCATTGGGCCCAAGAAAGCCGAACAATTCACCTCGACGGACGCTAAACGAAATTCCGTCGACCGCGGTCACATCGGCGAAACGTTTGCGCAACCCAGCAACCTCAACGGTCGGTACAAAAACTTCACCCGGTACCATCCCGTCATTCTGCATTTACGCTTGTTTCTGAATAGAGGATTCGGTGAGTAAAAAAACACCTATTTGAACTCAACACCCCAGATGCTCTCCTTTAAGGCACATCTCCCCTTATGCTTTTGGCCCATGCAAGCTAAGACAGAACCTGCTATAGGTTATCTAAAATACCATAAATTAGACGATGTCACGCAAAGAACCGAAGGGCTCAAAATCCACGCCGCTAATTTTCGCCTTTTTCACTTCGTGTAGAACCGATGTACGGTTACTGTCTCGTATTTCTGGCCTGGTTCAAGAACAACGGAAGGAAATTCAGGCTGATTGGGCGAATCCGGAAAATGCTGAGTCTCGAGGCAGAAACCATAGTGCTTCTTATAAACCTTGCCGGACTTACCCTTTATCGTACCGTCGAGGAAGTTGCCCGAATAGAATTGCACGCCTGGCTCGACGGTGTGTATTTCCAAAACTCGGCCACTCGTCGGCTCGTATACACGGGCACAAAGAGAAAGCCCTTGACCAGTTCTATTTAAGACGTAGTTGTGGTCATAGCCGCCCGGAACCTGGTCAATCCGGGAGCCGATTGGCGTTGGTTCTGTGAAATCCATTGGCGTATCTTTAACACTTTTGATTTCGCCGGTTGGTATAAGCTCATCATTAACAGGAGTAAATTTATCTGCATTTATCATAAGCTCATGGTCGAGTATATCACCGTTTCCCTGTCCTGCGAGATTCCAATATGTATGATTAGTTAGATTGACAACGGTTGTTTTGTCCGTTACAGCTTCGTAGCTTATCTTTAGCTCATTATCATTGTTCAGGGTGTATGTGACAACACAGGCCAAATTGCCTGGGTATCCTTCTTCACCATCCTTGCTCATATAAGTCAGCTTCACGCCCACTTCGTCAGGATTCTGTATTTGCTCAGCTTCCCAGAGCACCTTGTCGAAACCTTTAATGCCGCCATGTAGATGGTTCGGCCCATTGTTTGCCGCAAGTTCATACTCAACGCCGTTTAATGTAAACTTGGCTCCACCTATACGATTTGCATACCGACCAACAGTAACCCCAAAATATGGATGGTCTGAAAAATATCCCTCGAGTGTATCAAAACCAAGGGCTACATCTGCTAAATTTCCCTGTCGATCAGGCAACTGAAGCGAGGCCAGAGTCGCACCGTAGGTACTGATCCTCGCTTGTATATCATTTGCATTAGTAAGTGTGTACAAATCAACCTGCTTGCCATCGGGCATCTTTCCAAAAGATTCCTTTGTAATACTCATTTTGGCCTGCTCCTTTGCTTCAGTGGACTTTTCTGCGGTTTCGGTTTTCTCTTTGCAACCTAACACAAACAGAATAACTGCGATTGCTGAAAACACAAAACCTATTCTGAATTTCTCTTTCATTTTTCGCTCTCCATACATTACTAATCTGTTGTGATATTAACCGAAACTACGGAAAGCTTATCCTCATCATGTTAAATTGTCAAAAAATTTGTTTTTACCCTACATTTTTGTTGCATGCCGGATTTTCATTGCAAAACAGTTCTTTTACGGATAACTTAATCAGAAATATCTCGGCAGCTACACCCCTTGAGGGTCGGCTCAGGCACAACTTACGATAGAGGGTAAACTCACAAAAGAATTTTTGACTTTCTTGAAAAAATCATGTGGCTAAAACATACCAAACCAATCTTTCACCAGAGCAAAGCAATAATTTTCCTGCTAATACTGCTTGTGGAGCTTATAAACGCCGCTGCAAAAGCAGACTACCAGCCCATCCAGGGCCCACTTATGACACGATGGTCAAAATATATCTCAGCTAACAATGTGCACAAGGGCTACCCTCGGCCGCAACTTGTACGCAAGCACTGGCTGAGCTTGAATGGAATTTGGCAATATGCTATCCGGCCCAAAGATGAGACACAGCCACAAGAATTCGATGGACAGATTCTCGTGCCATTTCCAATTGAGTCTGCTTTGTCAGGCGTGATGAAATCTGTCGGCCAGGAAAACCGTCTTTGGTATCGAAGAACCTTCAGAGTACCCAAGAGGTGGTTAGAGACACCGCGACCCCCTCTATTGGCTTTCCCTCAGCCTGTTCCGAAACGCATACTACTGCACTTCGGTGCCGTAGACTGGCAAGTGTGCGTATGGGTTAATGGCCATAAGCTCGGTACACATCGCGGCGGATACGACCCATTCACTCTCGACATAACCGAGGAATTAAACGATACTGGCCTACAAGAGATCGTCGTGTCGGTTTGGGACCCAACGGATGCGGGCAATCAGCCGCGCGGTAAACAGGTAAGAAAACCTCATGGCATCTGGTATACCGCAGTAACCGGAATCTGGCAGACAGTGTGGTTGGAGCCGGTGCCCGAGGCCTATATCAGATCGCTTAGGATCATTGAAGATATTGACAGCGAGACGGTGCGCATTATTGCCAGGTGCTCAGAAAATGCGATAGGCTATATGCTCGAAGCGTATGCAAGCAAAGGTTGGTTCACCGGTTACGAAGGTGAGGCGCCGGTTGGCGAACAAATTGAGCTAACCATAAAAAATCCCAAATTATGGTCGCCTGATTCGCCGTCTCTATATGATTTGAAAGTAACACTGAAAAACGAACAAGGCAGAAAGATCGACTCGGTGAGCAGCTACTTTGGTATGCGTAAAATCTCTTTAGGCAAAGATGAGAAAGGCACCACGCGATTATTCCTGAATAATAAGCCGCTATTTCAATTTGGGCCGCTCGACCAGGGCTGGTGGCCGGATGGGTTGTATACAGCACCGACAGATAAGGCTCTACGGTACGATATCGAAGTGATAAAAAAACTCGGATTTAACATGCTGCGCAAGCATGTAAAAGTTGAGCCGGACAGATTCTATTATTGGTGCGATAAGCTCGGCCTGTTGGTCTGGCAGGATATGCCCAACGGCGATCGGTTCATTAAACCCAACGACCCGGACCTCAAACGCAGTGAAGATTCAGCACGACAGTTCGAGCTGGAGTTGACACAAATAATTGAGTCATTGCGAAATCATCCTTCGATTGTGATGTGGGTTCCATTTAACGAAGGCTGGGGACAATATGATACGCCGCGTATTGTGCAAATGATTAAGCAGCTTGATCCGACGCGCCTGGTGAATAATGCCAGCGGCTGGGCAGATCGAGGCGTCGGTGATGTTCATGACATTCACCGTTATCCAGGTCCCGCAGCACCGCCGATTGAGGAAAACCGTGCTGCGGTGCTGGGTGAGTTTGGCGGGCTGGGACTGCCGCTGAAAGGTTACCTTTGGCAGGAGGAAAAAAACTGGGGCTACCGCACTTACCGAACACGCGAAGAACTGACCTCAGCTTACATTGGATTAATTGAAAATCTGCGCCAACTAATTGACGAAGGTTTGTCCGCAGCGGTGTATACACAGACGACGGACGTCGAAATCGAAGTTAATGGCCTAATGACATACGACCGGGAAGTGATAAAGATGGATGTCGATAAGGCTGGGGCGGCCAACAGGCGTTTGTATCTGCCGCCGCCGGAGGTCAAGATAGTTGTGCCGACGTCGCAGAGCGAAGGGCAGGAATGGAGATATACAACAATCGAACCTGCTGCTGGATGGCAGCAACCGGACTTTGACGCCTCCGGCTGGCCGACAGGCCAGGGTGGCTTCGGCACGAAGGGAACACCGGGCTCTGTCGTCCGCACCGTTTGGAACAAGCCGGATATTTGGCTTCGTCGCGAATTCCAATTGTCTAAAGCTCTGTTGCATGAGTTGAAAAGCCGTGATGCAATCTTCGGATTAAACTTTTTGTCGCAGACCGACGAGCACAGCCGGGTCTGCCTTTTGATCCATCACGACGAAGATGCCGAAGTTTACATAAATGGCCGGCTTGTCGCGAATCTCAAAGGGTACACAACAGACTATGTTTTAGTTGAGCTTGA
>CAYNTC010000058.1:0-10255 GCA_964399795.1 uncultured Pirellulales bacterium
GTATTTTAACACAATAAAACAGATTTTTCACTATTAAATGGCGCTGTAGTATTACAACGTTTGAAGTAATGAGGGTCATTTCGAACTAAAAGTTGCTAATACGACGATGCTTTCTTCAATGACAAAGACGAACTATAGACCATTAGTTTCTCAGACGCATAGAAATCCAAATCAAATAAAGGTAAAAAACACCTCTCTGATTGGCCTGCTTTGATGCCAGCGCCAGGTTTGTTACAATGAGAATGTAGGTATAAAATCTATTCAAAGAAAAAGGCCGAGAACCGGAAGCTCTCGGCCTTTTTGCCTTTTGGTACTGTGTGTGGCTATAATGTCTTGCGCATACGCAACCAACCGATTAGCTCAACCCGATACTGCCAAGGACAACAGTACCGGGTGCGGGAATAATACCATTTATGAGTTAAACCATCCGTCCAGATAAAACCACGTCTAAGAACCATCCCCCAATGGGATTTGCTTATTAATAATTATCATATCAAAGCAACACGCGTAAATCAAGACTTTTTTAGTGGAATAGTAAGCATTAACGTAACATATTCTTCGGGGACTTACCGGTGGGCCAAAATTACAATATTTTCCGGACTAACCTGCGCGACACGATGACAATAATCTATATATTTTTAAGGATCTCAGCCGGCGTTGACCACGGGACTGTTTTTCAAGGCCACAATATAAAAAAACAATAAATGCTTGTTTTTTTTGATCTGCTAAAATGAAATCTCCGGGTAAGAATATATCATGTTATCGGGGTTAATCGGATGAAGGTATATGGTTTGTAAGAAAAACGGGGAGCGTACCGATGGCTGTTTGAGTAGAATACAGAAAAAGTAGAGAATTGCCAAACTATTGATACTCTTACCTGCGTTTAACATGGTTTGAATACCACAGCCAACGGCATCTAAAAATGTTCAAGATTTAACGGGAAATCTGCCGATGCAATTCATTAGATTTCATGTAATGTAATGGCTCTGAGAAATGGCCGGTGCGGCTATGTTAGCTTGAACTTGCATTGTCCGCCTTTGAATTCACATACAAGTCAGGGCATGATTTAGGCTATGCGAGGGAAAGTTAAGAATAACAAGGAAAGAGCCATAAATACTTAATACTGCTCCTGTGAAGTACACGGCGAGTTTTTCAAACATAACAAAAGAAACTAACGGAATACTCTCGCTACTGCTATCACAGGAGCTTTTTCTTTAATGTACTCATCCTCCATGTCGCTATTCTAAACAAGCAAAGCACAACGGTAACAGCCTATTATTAGCCGAATCTTTAAGAAATGTCTACAAGCAAATTCTCACATCCCTTTGCATTTACCCAAATGGCGTGCTTCTGATCGACTAGACATGAACCACAGCTTTCTGCGTCTGCCCGGCCAGTTAATTTCTGAGGGACTTTCTTACGAAGAATTATATCGGATCGCCAGACTATGAGTACTGTTGCAGGAGAGTCAGAAATTGCTATGCGCCGCTTTTCTATTTCTCCTTCAACGATGAAGCAAAGTCAATGTTCAATTTTGTAGACGCTCGTCGTAATTTTCTATCGTACGTCCACAATGAAATTCCTGCTAGCACCGCAGCAGCCATAAGATGAACATCGACGAAGCCAAGGCCGATACCCATTAAGCGGTTACGTTTGATGAATAATAGCAGTTCTTCATGCTCCACTATTTCCACCATAGGCAGTGATTGCAACAAAGAGAGGATTTCCTTCCTGTTTTCAATTTGCCCACAGGCCAGTTCGCCAATAATGAACGGATGACACACGACACTTCCATCCAGCAATAGTGCCTCCATTTGAGGATTGCCTTTTCTCAAGTGGGACACCCAAACCGAGGTATCAACAAGGACCATACTTATCTTCTCTGAGTACGTCTTCGTGGAACAAGGCGTAGATACTTTTCGGTACCTCCGAGCTTGGCAAGTCTTTTACTACTTTCATAGGCAATTAGGACCTGCAAGCCAAGCTTAACTAAGGACGTTTTCTCCTTAATACCCGTTAACTGGGAAGCCTTGTTTAGCATGTTGTCATCTATATTCAATGTAGTTCTCATATGTATAAGTATGCACTATTTATATGCACTTGTCAAATGAATTTTATTTTCATCATAAAGCAAGTGCCAAAAATTCGTTCGATACTTAAAACTTGGGTTTGTGAGACCTTCTATCCTCGGTTAATCTGTATACGAATAAAAAGGGCTGTAAGCGAATTCTCAGGAGCCTTTTGCGTTTGCCCAAATGACATGCTCCTGATCGACGAGATACGAATCATAGCGTTCTGCGTTTACTCAGCCAGCCGGGAAAAGTTGGTAACGGAAAGAGATCTTGCGCTCCCGTAATATACAAATCGTCCCGCCAGCCGTCTAACCGGTCAGTTGCTCGCACATGCAGACCAAGACACATTGGCCTATGGCTAAAAGAACGAGGTTTTTATTCGGGCTTAGAATAATTTTGATTGCATGGGCATTGGCAATGGTGAAGAAAAAAATAACAGTTTCCAACAGTATATGATTGAAATTTTGGGCAGTTTATTCTTGACGGGCACATTGAGATTGGTTCTACTTTGTGTTGTTGTTGTTACAGGGGATTCAATGGCAAGTAAATGGAACGAGGTGGTTTTTACCGCCGTTGTTTCTACCCTGAATCATAGAAAGCATATGATTTAGGTTGAAAGGAGGCCATTATGCTAAGGATAGTTACCGTATCTTTGATAATCCTGTTGAATGTTGCAGTTGGCTGCCGGATGAATGACACGGGCAGAGGCCAACTCATGCCGGATCGCGCAAGGACATCACTTGGCTCTGCAGGCGTTGTGAAAGTTGCGGGAGCGAGCGAGTCCGACATTGTGGAACAAATTGCGGTCAACCGGCAGGCTTACCGGCAAGGTCTTGGACTGTTGATTGATTACTACAGAAGGATGGGCAACAACAGGAAACTGGGCTGGGCTGAAAAGGAGATGAAGGCACTGGACGCTATTCCACAATACAAGTACATCATAGATGCTGAAGTTGCAGGGTCGAATTTGAGAGCGAGCACTTCGATCCCAGAAGCAGACGTACTGTATATGGACGCCGTGGAACTTCACAACCAAGGTGACCGAGTGCCGCTAATCAAAGACACTGAGTTGTTACGTCTGGCTCTTGATAAATACAACCAGCTAATAAGGAAATATCCATCGAGTGACAAGATCGACGATGCGGCTTACAAAGCAGGCCAAATCTATGAATACTTCAGGGACTATACGATAGCGCTTACATACTATACAAGAGCGTATGAGTGGGACGCTGCAACAATTTATCCCACGAGATTCAAAGCAGCATACATTCTGGATAAGCGATTGCATCGTAGAAATGAAGCGTTGCAGCTATATCAGGAGGCTATAAAAAAAGAGGCACGTTACGAAGAGTGGAGGGAATTCGCAGAGAACCGAATCAGGGAACTAACAGGAACGCAGGAGGGGGCTGCTAAAAGATAAATTGAGTTCGAGATTCAAAAATTATTATGCTATAATTGCAGGCCTGGATTCAAGCCAGGCCCGTTTTTTTGATTATATTTGAACATCGGTGAGGCATCCGTGGCGAGAACAATGATTTCCAAAGCATCAGTTACTACTCAGGCTGATAATGCTCGTGAAATTCGAGAAAAAGATTGCGGATTTTTTACAACGAACTGAGCTTTTAGACCAGCCGAATAAGGTTCTGTTGGCCGTCTCAGGAGGAGCTGATTCAACCGCGCTTTTGCACGTTATGTGCGCGCTTAAGGATGAGGGTCTTCTCAAAGCTGAATTTTTTTGCGCTCACCTGAATCATCAACTACGAGGGGCAGACGCCGACATTGATGAGTGTTTTGTTGTTGAGGAGGCATCGAAACTCAACCTGCCTATAACCGCTAAGCGATTGAATGTGCAACAGTACGCTTTTAACAATAAACTGTCTATTGAAACGGCTGCTCGAAAAGTACGAATTAAATTTCTAATTGATGTTGCCCGAGCTAATTGTTGTGAATGGATAGCAACGGGACATCAAAAGAACGATAACGCCGAGACTATCGTGCACCGTTTACTTCGTGGAACGGGCTTTCACGGACTTGCGGGCATCTGGCCAATAAAAAGCTTTAATAGGACAGCCAAGTTTGTAAGGCCACTACTTTGTGTAACACGAGATGAGATTATTGAGTATTTGCGAGAGAAAAATCTAAGATGGCGACAAGACTATACAAATGTAAATTGTACATACAGGCGAAACTATATTCGACACAAATTGCTTCCGGCAATCCAACGAGACGGTACAGAGCCACTGCCGGAGCAATTGTTCAAGTTGGCTGAATCTGCGCAGCGGTTTCATAGGCTAATTTGTGGTCGGGCGGAAAAGTTGTGGACGGAAGTTGGCCGGCGAAACCAGAACAAGGTTGTATTAAACATTTCTGGATTTACAGGTGAGCCTGAGCCCGTTCAGCTTGAGCTTATAAGGCGAAGTCTTGCCGCCATTGGTGGCGGGGAAAAGGATATGACCCGGCAGCATTACAGAAGGATACTACAACTGGCACAGCGAAACAGTAACGGCAAGCAAATACATTTGCCTGGTAAGATTACAGCCTGTTATGAATATGATTATCTAATTTTTGCCCAATATGAGCAGAGGAGTTATGACAAACAGTTAAGCAACGGCGTTGAGCTAACGGTGCCCGGACGAACTGAGTTTGGCCGGTACTTGATTGAAGCCACTTTGTGTGAATACAAACAATCCGATTTCGAAAAATTCAAGGTTGCAAAAAATAACTCAGTTGAATGTTTTGACCTGGAAAAAGTAAAACCGCCGCTATTTGTCCGTTTTAGAAGACAGGGTGACAGGTTTTGGCCTTTAGGAATGCCGAAAGAGAAGAAGCTTGGCAAATTTCTAACTGCTGCGCACGTGCAGCGGAAAAATAAGCGCAATGCGCTAATCATCGCCGACAAAGAAAAGATTATTTGGGTATGGCCCATTCGAATAAGTGAGCAGGTTAAGGTTAGTAGCGAAACCAGTCAAATGCTACAACTATGTATAAGCAATCATGCACAATCGTGATAGTGTCCGATGGGCAGAAAAGGAACAAACCATGATCGACAGGAAACAGTTGTTGGAACATGCTAAAAGCCAAAATGCAACCGATATACACATTTGCCCTGGCGCCCCGATATTGTTCAGGGTCGGTGGAAAGCTGGTGCCTGCTACCAAAGAGAAGCTCACAGCCGAGCAAAGCAGACAAATTTCACTTGAGCTACTTACAGAACAGCAGCTCGCCCAATTTGAAAGAAATTTGGACTTTGACCTCATGCTGGCAGAAGAAAGCGGAAGGTATCGTATTAATATCGGCTACTTCGACGGCGAAGTTGGAGCGACAATAAGGATACTACCGACAGAGCCCCGAACTATAGAGCAATTACTTCTGCCGGATGTTGTTAGAGACCTCGCGCACAGAACCAAAGGACTGGTGCTAATAACAGGCAGCACAAGCCAGGGCAAAACAACAACTATGGCCTCGATGATCGATGAGATAAACACTACATGCGAAAAGCATGTCGTCACTATCGAAGATCCAATTGAGTATGTTCACACAAATAAGACAGGAGTTGTAAGACAGCGCGAGGTGGAAAGGGACACTCAGAGTTTTTATACCGGCCTTAGAGCGGCTTTAAGGCAGGACCCCGACATTATTGCAATCGGCGAAATGAGAGATTACGAGACTATCAAGATTGCTCTAACAGCAGCAGAGACTGGCGTTCTTGTGTTTTCAACGCTACATGTTATTTCGATTGACAAGATTCTCGAAAGACTCGTCAGCTATGCCCCTGCCACAGATGAAGGACAGTTAAGGTTCCTCCTGGCTGAGTCGTTGCAAGGCGTGATTCATCAGGAACTCGTCCCGACCGTTGACGGGGGACTGCGGGTAGCGTGTGAGATTCTGGTTGTGACCGGCGCTGCAAAGAATGTCATACGTAGAAAGGGTGGATTCTTCCTGAGAAGCATAATTGAAACCGGCAAAAAACACGGCATGATTACAATGGAAGAATCCATAAACTCACTTCTTGAGCAAAAGATTATCACCGAAGGAATCGCTAAAAACGTCCTTGTAAACTACAGGTAATCGAATTTACTTCAATATTAATAACTCAAACCGACCGTTTTTATTGTCATGCTGAGCCGAAAGGCGAAGCATCCGGCTTTAGCAAAAGAAAAACCATATTTTCTCTGGCCAGATTCTTCGCTTCACTTCGTGGAGTTTACCCTTGAGCGGAGCGAAGGGCTCAGAATGACAAGGCGATATATGTCTTTGCAAATTAATACGCCTGAGGCGTATAAAAGACTTATCAATAATAATGTTAGTAAATAGGTCAGTTTGAGTTAATAAGCTAAAAGTTTGTCCAGCTTGTCAATTCTTTGGTATCGTTTTGTGGGCACTTTAGAATGCACAAGTGCCCGCGATACAGCCGCCGGAATACTCCGAGTAAGCGGTGATAAGTTCACCTGAAATACCTGGCTCTGCAGTTTCACTATGACTGAAAGAGAGGACCTGGTCAGGCTTACAACCATATCTGTAGACAGTTATGCCTTTGCACTTTAGCTTGTGGGCCATCAGATATATTTTTCTTACGTCGTCAATAGTGGCATCGCTGGGCAGATTTATCGTTTTTGAGACGGCGTTGTCGGTATATTTTTGAAAGGCAGCCTGAATCTGAAGATGCTTCGCTGGCTTCACATCAAATGCGGTGACAAATAATCTTTTCATATCTGCCGGCACAGCTTTGATATTTTGTACAGAACCTTGCTTGGCAATCTCAGCGAGAAGTTCTCGACTATATATCTTCCTTTGCTTGGCAGCGGCTTCAAAAAGTGTGTTGGTCTCGAAGAGTTTTGTGCCGGATAGCACGTTTCGCACGAAACTAATGGCAAATAATGGCTCAATGCCGCTGGAACATCCCGCTATGATGCTTATGGTACCCGTTGGTGCTATCGTATTTAGCGTGGCATTGCGCAGCCGAAGATTACTCTGAGCATGTACTGATTTTCCGAAATTGGCAAATACACATCGCTCCCTGGCAAGGGAAACCGAAGCAGCGATGGATTCACGATGAATGAAACGCATTAGCTTTGCAGCGAAGTCAGTGGCACGCGGTGCATCGTATGGCAGGCCGAGCTTTATGAGCATATCGGCAAAACCCATAACACCAAGGCCGATCTTGCGATTGGCCAATGTGGTTAGCTTTATTTGCTCCAAAGGATAATTGTTGACCTCTATCACATTATCCAGGAACCGAACACCCCATCGGACGACGTCCCTGAGTTTTTGCCAATCGACCTGGTCTTGGCTCAGAAACTTTTTGCTCTGTTGCGATTTTGTCATTTTCGCGAGATTAATGGAGGCAAGGTTGCAGCTTTCGTAGGGCAGAAGCGGCAGCTCTCCACAAGGATTTGTGGCCTCGATTCGGCCAATGGCGGGTGTGGGATTTCGTCGATTTATCTCGTCCAAAAATACAAGTCCTGGGTCGCCTGTACGCCAGGCTGCGCTGACGATCAAGTCAAACAAAGCCCTGGCTTTGATTTTCTTGACGGCCTTGCCGGCTCGCGGATTTATTAGACCGAAGTCTTTATTTTCTTTGACCGCGCGCATAAATCTTTTGGTGACGCCGACAGAGAGATTAAAATTGTCGAAGCTGCCACGCTCTGTCTTTGCCTCGATAAAGTCGATGATATCCGGATGGTCGCATCGGAGGATGCCCATATTGGCACCGCGCCGTCTTCCTCCCTGGACGATGACACCGGTTGCCTTATCAAATATGCTCAAGAATGAGACCGGGCCGGATGCAAGACCCTTTGTGGAACTAACGATGTCCGACTTAGGCCTGAGATTTGAAAAGCTAAATCCCGTGCCGCCCCCTGTTTGATGAATCTTTGCCATATCGCTCAGAGCTCTAAAGATGCCCTCTATTGAGTCCTCGACAGGAATAACAAAGCAGGCTGAAAGTTGACCAAGGTCAGTGCCGGCATTCATTAAAGTTGGGGAATTAGGCATGAACTCTAAGTTGCGCATCATCCGGTAGAATCTTTCCTCAATTTCTTCTCTGTTGAAGTTGGATTTAAAATTATCCTCAGCCTGGGCGATGTGGTGCGCGACACGTCGGAAGAGTTCGCTGGGTGTTTCGACGACATTTCGATTCTGGTCCTTCAGCAAATATCTTCTTTTTAAGACCTCCATCGTATTGACCGGCAATTTCAAATCGTCCTTAATACCAAGGGCGGATTTAGCAAAACGCAACTGGGTGTGGCTTTCCCGATAAACTATGTAAGCCCGTGCAATGTGGCTGTAACCCTCGCTCATTAAAACAGTCTCGACCGTGTCCTGAATATTTTCGATGTGAGGAACTCTGCCTTTATACTCCTGTGCTAGGCGTCCTATCACAATATCCGTCACACGACGAGCAATAGTTCCGGCTTTGTCTTTCTCGCCTAAGACTTCGATAGCTGCTCTTTCGACGGCGGATTGGATCTTTGCTTTATTAAATTTGACGACCGAGCCATCGCGTTTTGTGACTTTCGCAGGCATGGCTGTCTTAGCCATGATTTTTTCTCCTCGTATCATGGCGCTGCTATGTGCAACAATCGCTTTTTTTACTCGTAACCTTTTAAGTTTATACAGATGCTTTATATCAGACGCGAGCCAATTAGCAAACTTTTTTTAGTTATGGCACGGTGAGGATTTTTTTCTACTCAAGGAAAAACTAAATTTAAGGGCTTAGTCTGAGTTGGATTTGCATACATATACAAAGGCAGGAGGAAAATTCTGTGGCACGAATTTTAGCTTAACGTCAGAAAAATAATGCTTCATTTTTTTACTTAGTAAAGGTGTATACTGCAATTGGATATATGTCTTTGACTTGCTGGTTATCGAAAGGATTCTTTCCTTTTGCGATTTATCAAAAAGTGTAAGAGGCAAACCCGATACAATACAATCTAAGCCATCAACATACTGCTCACATTTGCTTGCGTCATCGTTGATGACAATTAGCCTGGAGTCTCCTATTCTCTCTAAATGTTTGCAAAACTCTGGATTAATTTCGAAGCATGTAAGTTGACCATTCTCCGGCAGCCGCTTCAGTATCTCAGCGGTTACTGAGCCTGTTCCAGCACCAAATTCAACAACCTTAGAGCTGCCGTTAACCTCCTCAGCCATCTTACGTGCGAGGGCCTTGGAACTCTGGGTGAATGTTCCGACTTGGTTGGGGTACTTGAGAAATTCAAAGATGAAACGGATAGTTTTCATTCTGATCCTGGTTACTCCCGAAGCAGTTTCCGTCGAATGAACTTTAATAGCATAATAGTAGTTAGCACGACACGTCAAGAAGTTCCTCAGTTTGTGTGCGCCTTCTTTTTGAAAACAAAGATTATCGGTCGTTGCCATTTACGATATTGGTAGATGGAACCAATCATAGCCGGGAACACTTCACATGAGCTTTGAAGCGATATGTGCAGCAAGACAAGCGATAGAATAGTCTTGTGGGTAATATTTGAACCTAAACTTGAGACAGGATGAACTAAGATGAGGGATGTCGGCAAAAAACTTTATTTAAAATATGCAACTAAGTTGCATATTTTTCGTATTTAATTATAATTCATTGGCATTGTGAACCGAAGTTGTAACAGTTGTGGTGCCGTAAGTTGTGAATAATAAAAGACTTGTGGTCATTCTGGCAGAGCTAAGAAATCATGCGCCTTTCACATTATTCGGGGCGCTTACGGGCATTATATGTATGCTCGTTTTTAAAAATATCGGGCACGATACAAGTTACCGTATGTTCTACGTATTTCACCCTACACATGTACTCTTAAGTGCTATGGTAACGGCTGCTATGTTCGAGCTTCATACGAGAATGCGTAAGTTCATTCTCACTCTCTTAGTGGGCTTTTTCGGATCAGTTGGTATTGCAACCTTGAGCGATTCATTAATTCCGTACATTGGTGAATTGCTTTTGGGTATGCATGTTCACGTCCACAATCATCATGGCAGTTTCGTCGAAAACGCACACATCGGTTTCATTGAGGGCTGGTATATTGTGGTACCGGCAGCTATTGTTGGTGTGCTGATAGCATATTTCAGACCAAGAACGCGATTCCCCCATGCGGGCCATGTTTTACTAAGCACATGGGCATCTTCATTCCACATGCTAATGGCTTTGGGTGGCGAACTGTCGGTATGGAAAGCCG
>CAYNTC010000059.1:0-10253 GCA_964399795.1 uncultured Pirellulales bacterium
CTCAACAATATTTCAGACAAGCCGCCTAAAGGCAGGTTTTTAGAGTGGACTCAATATTGGTTTGGTAATGATTTCAGCTGATCTTTATCAGGTATGGAACAGCGCTTGGCCCGCCGGTCTCACTATGCTGGGCTTAGCCACCGGTTTTGCGATTGTGCTATTGATCGCAAGTGAAAAGCTAAAGGTTAAAGTGGACCCAAAAGTCGAGCAGATCCACCAAGCCCTGCCGAATCTCGACTGCGGCGCTTGCGGCTTTGCGGGCTGCTCACAGTATGCTAAAGCTGTTTTAAATAACCCTGAGCTGCTTGGCAAATGTGCACCCGGCGGAGCCGAAACCTCTGCAAAAATCGCATCCATATTAAATCTCCAGGTCAGTGACTCCGGCCCTAACCAAAGGCCAATCGTTCACTGCCGGGCTCACACCGCCGACAAAACATTCTACGCAAAATACCAGGGCATACAAACTTGCATCTCCGCAAATGCTTTAGCTAACGTCCAGGCCTGCAACTTCGGCTGCCTCGGCTTCGGTGATTGCGTAAAGGCCTGCAGATTCGACGCCCTGCACATAGTCGACGGTCTCGCAACCGTTGACTACGATAAGTGTACCGGCTGTAGCGCCTGCTCGAAGGCATGTCCACGAAACTTAATAGAAATGGTCCCCTTCAGCCAGGAGAATATGTTAACCGTCGCATGTAATAGTAAAGAAACGGGTAAAGTCACTCGCTCAATGTGCAAGGTCGGCTGTATCGGCTGTGGTCTATGTGCCAAGCAAAGCGATATATTTACTGTTCAGGACAATCTTGCCCGCGTTGACTACGCACGATATGAACCTACCGAGCAAACCAAAACCGCGATCGAAAAATGCCCCACCGGCGTAATTATCTATATTGGTAAAACCGCACCCGAACCTCGTCAGCCAGTTCCAAAAGAGGTCACATAAACATAATATTAAGACCCATGATTCCCGCTACGGCGAAGCACTTCGCGATAACGATCTATCGCAGGGTTCTCCTCATTGATCTGTGCCTTGCAAATACGTCGTTTAATTTGTATCATGGAAGTGGTGAAGAATGTACCGAATTCGCCAGAAGCTGCCTGGCAGTTTCAGGATAGAAGGAAAATAAGTATGGCCAGAGTCCAGAACTCGACGAAGAGATATATCCGGCAGATGGTGAAACGCATCGCAACGCAATTCCAGCCGGATAAAATAATTCTTTTTGGCTCGCACGCCCGTGGACAGGCAGGGCTAGATAGTGATGTGGACTTGCTTGTCGTGATGCCTGTTTCGGGCTCCAAACGCGAAAAGGCCATAGAGATTGCGGTGGCTCTGCACGACATTCCTGTTGCCAAGGATGTCATCGTGGTCACCCCACATGACTTCGATTGGCGCAGGGAGATTATTGGTACGCTCGAACGGCCTGCTGCTCGGGAAGGGAAGCTGCTGTATGCACGAAAATAGCAGAACCGATGCTATCGCCCGCGAGTAGATCATCAAGGCTGAGAATGACCTTAAGACCGCCTCGTACACATTGAAAATGGGCATAGATTGTCCGACTGATACAGTGTGTTTTCACGCTCAGCAGTGTGTAGAAAAATATCTAAAGGCTTCCCTGGTCTATAAAGGCATTGATTCTCCCAGAACGCATGATATCGAGCATTTAGTTTCGCTGCTTCCGGAAAGCATCTGGTTACGATTGAGCGTTGAAGAGCAAAGACGCCTTACAGCTTATGCTACAGTAACTCGTTATCCCGGTGATTACGAGCCCATTCCGCTGGCTGAAGCGCAGCAGAGCGTCAGACTCACACGACGCGTCCGAAGAGAGATACGAAGTCTTCTTCCGAAAGAGATACTATCACGTCGCAAGGGATGATGGAGAACTTAGTGTACCTCAAGGGTAATATAGTATAAACCCAGCAAGAAGACCGAGGCTGCTGTGGAAAAATGCCCAACCAGCGTCATCGTTTACCGCGGCAAAACCGCCAAGCTCGTTAATCGAATTTCGTGAATCGGGTTCGTAATATTTAGTTGCCTATCCCCAAAAACTACCTAACAGCCAAAAAAAATCCTGAAAAACCCGAAAAATACGTAGTTTCCACAGTAGATTTACTTCTGCCGTATTGTGTATACTCGATTTTAGTAATTCATGGAGGAAAATGGTTAATTTCTATACTCAGTTTTTTATTGGACATTAAGAATCGACCTGCGATTGTGGCTTGCCGGATGCAAAGCACCACAGCGGTCTTATATTGGACAGTGTCACCTTACTGCTTAAATACAAAACGCTGCAAAACTGTCCTAAATAGAATATAGAAAAGGCCATGAATGCACATTCATGGCCTTTTCTTGTTTAGCAGCAATGAACAGAGATAAATTTAAACATCAACCTTGAATGCAGTCTACATAATCTAGGCTCACCAGTGCTTCTCTCCACACGAATTGATCAGAAACATATTTATACAAACCTGCTTTATCGGTCTATAAAAATTTGCTTATAAGCTTACCTATAAATCGCATATTAACTAATGAATTTAATTGTATCTTGCCGATATTGACATAAATTTAATTTAAATTACCCATATTAACATAAAAAGAACGATCCGGCTTTTTCATACGGAATGATTGTATGCTCTGTATATTAGACAGGAGAAATGAACATGCTTAAGGAAGATATTCTGTCAAGGTATTTAGAGGTTCTTCTTCGAGGTGACCGTAAAGATTGCCGCACTGTAGTGGAGCAGACCCTTCAAACGGGGGTCCCTGCCAACTCTGTCGCTATAGAGCTCATTTGGCCGATCATGACTGAGATCGAACGGCTGCTTAGAATTGACAAGATCACTCCTACTCAAGAGCACTTGGCAACACGCATAAACAGGACAATTGTAGACCAGCTTCAAAACAAGCTGCCACGTCGTCCGAATCGAGACAAGAAGATCGCGGTCTGCTGTGCGCAAGATGAGCTACAAGAGCTTGGCGCACAGATACTGGCGGACCTCTTCGAGAGCGATGGCTGGGAACTACGATTCCTCGGCGGTGGCCTAACAAATGATGATATTTTTGCATTCATAAATGAATATGCACCGGATGTTTTGTTGATCTATGGAACAGCTCCAAAGCAGGCCCCTTCGGTTCGCCGGCTGATCGACATCATAAAGAATGTAAATGCTTGGCCTGACCTGCGCATAATAGTCTCCGGTGGTTTGTTCAATCGCGCAGAAGGCCTTTGGGATGAGATTGGAGCCGACGCCTTTGCTGCAACACCATCAGATGCTTTGCAGATAGCTGCGAGCGAACAGATTGACACGCTTGTCGCCGCCGATTCTAATCGCAGAAAAAGGTCCCGGCCTCCAACCGATTCCGCTTCAAGTCAAACTGCAAATGCAATGTCCACAACTATTGGTCCAGATTTCCCTTAAGGGCCGCCAATCTGCCGGTTTACACCTGCATAAATATTAGGAGCCGATCCTATAGTTGAGTTACTGCTAAAACTCTAATGTGGCGCTAGTTCTATAGTAGCCGCAGAATGTGGAATATTCCACCTCTTAATATCAAACCATTAAGCCTTTAGAATTTTTCTCGATTCACACGAGTATATACCGTCGCAGTTTACTTTCTAAGAATAGCCAACTCCGTCAGTCTTCCATTTATCTGAATAACCCAATTATTGAGTAAGCTTATACTGATGCGGCATTATGTTAGCTGGATTGTGAATGGGCGAAAATTGGAGGTAAAAGCCTATGCTGAAAATGGGGGCGAGACATCATTTGTGCAAGTGGAAAATCCGCATGTAATGTTAAAAAGAAACTAGCGCAAAACTAATAATATCCGAATGCACAAAGGTTAATTGTAGGTGTTACTTGATAAATCTTCTTGATTTTGTTAGACTGATTATACATCAATGGAGGCTATGGTGGTAAATAATATGGGTAATAATAAGCCGGTTCACAGCGACGTCCTTCGGGCAAAAGATATAGTGCCCCCATTCGACCGCGAGGAAAGTCAGCAATCCAATTCTGCAGAACCTTTTAAGGAGAATTTTTCAGTATCTAAGGCGAAGGGAACACGAGACTCAAACAGCCTGGAGAAAGAGAATAGCCAGGATCGGCTGTCCACTGAAGCTGCAAACACCAAAGATGCAAAAAAAAGACAGGAAAGCAGCGAAGTGCCGAAGTTTGACCTGGCTGAAGATATTATGGCTGAGCAGCGAAAGGTTACCGCTTCAAAAAGAAAAGCACCCGGCCAACGAAACCAAGCAAAAGTCATCGGTTACGCTCTTGAGCAGCTCGCAAGCGCACCAAAGAAACAGGAAAAAATCATCGCAGAAATTGTAGCAGCGGATATTGAAAAACTGCGTAAAGGTGACACTTCTGTTTTTGTAACGCCGGATACCTAATTCGAGAACCAAGTCACATACATGGATTATTACATAAACTTATCTGAGATCGATTATCAACAGATATTGTACTAACAGATTTTTTTATACGGAATCCTTCGCCATACAAGAAGTGGCGCTGCACCTTGCATTGAAAATAATTTAGGAGTTAGAAATGGCATCTTCAAGAGCAAAAAAGAATCCATCAAGTCATACCACAATACAGAATAACATGCACTCTAAAGAGCATCGAGGATCGTACAGCAAAATACACAAATTTCTTGGTCGCAGCGGCAAATACGGCTGGTTTACGTGGATATTTCATATTACCGGTTTGCTGGCTCTGGTCTGGTTTCTTGTCCGCGTTATACCTAAACCTTCACGAGCAGCTTATCCGTGTCAGCGTGTAGCCTTTCCATTAGCTTCAAGTTTTGTGGTTTGGCTTCTGGGCCTGGCTGGTTCCATAGCAGCTTTTCGCAAGGCAAAAAAGTACATAGCTAAGGCACGTTTCTCTCTGGCTGCTCTATGCATCGTTATCAGCGTTGCATTTATCTGGATGGCAATGGCAGCAGATACTGCCAATCAACAGATAGCACAGGCAGATGAACTGCCTGCCAACACTCCTATCGGCAATGCCAAGGGTATCAATCCCGGCAGGGTCGTCTGGATTCATGACCCAAATGCTACTGATGAAAACTGCACAAACACACACAACAGAAACGGCGTTGCGGACGAAAACGACGATGGCTGGTTCTGCAACCACAACAACGACCAGCAGGTAATAGACAAGATGGCCTCCAGAGCAATCCGTGCCTTAACCGGCCAAACCAGCGATTATGACGCCTGGGATGCACTCTTCCACCACTTCAACCAGGAAAAAGGCAAGGGAGACGTGGGCTATATTGAAGGTGAGAAGATAATAATAAAAATCAATATTACAAGCAGTTGGGGATACGGTTCCAGCTGGGGCAATATTAATTACAACTTTACCAAGAAAGAAAACCGCTACTATGGGACTGCAGAGACTTCGCCACACATGACATTGGCATTTATCAGACAGCTTGTTTATATTTATGGTGTTCAGCAACAATACATCTCCGTCGGCGACCCGATGAAGCATATTTACAAGCATATCTATGAACTGATACACGCTGAGTTTCCAAATCTCGTATTCATAGACCATGATCGAGCTTACATGGGCAGAACGCCAATAGTCCAAAGCACGACTCAAATAACATACAGTGACGGCGGCTCAATACTCGCTCAATCCAGCGACTACCTGCCGACATGCATTGCCGAGGCTGATTATATGCTCAACATCTCATGCCTTAAGGGCCATGCCAGAGCGGGTATAACCCTCTGTGCAAAGAACCATTTCGGCTCGAATATGCGTAGCGGCGCCGATCACCTTCACCCGGGCCTTGTCAATCCCGACGGCAGTATCTTTACAAGTGGCGATGAGAGATTTGACTATGGTATGTATCGAGTTCAAGTAGACCTAATGGGTCACGAAAAGCTCGGACAAAATACAGTCCTTCACATCGTCGATGGTCTTTGGGCTGGACCGGAAGCGGTTGGCTTAGCAAATAAGTGGGTCTCTGAACCCTTCAATAATGACTATACCTCGTCTCTGTTAATATCACAGGACCAGGTAGCACTCGAATCGGTATGCCATGACTTTCTCCTTAATGAATATACAATAGACAATGGTTACACCATAGATGTATGGCCCAACATGCCTGCCACAGATGATTACCTCCAACAGGCCGCGGATGCGAATTACTGGCCTATAGATATTACTTATGATCCGGAAGGTGATGGGGTAGCTCTGAAGAGTTTGGGTGTTCACGAGCACTGGAACAATCCGGTTGACAAGCAATATTCCAGAAATCTTGGAACCGGCGATGGCATTGAGTTAATAACACCGATGCTAGCTGATTTCAATACAGATGGTAGAGTAGATATTGAAGATTTAATGACCCTTACCGGTCAGTGGCTGCAAGAGTCTACGGCGCTCTCAGCCGACATTGCTCCATCCCCGGCAGGTGACGGAATAGTTGACATGAAAGACCTTGCCGTGTTTGCAGATTACTGGTCGCCGCAAGTTAATGGTAAAGACACTGTTAATTAAGCCATACAAGCTAGATTCCGCATATCTGATCAAAGTAGATCTTCTTTTAATGAAGAACCCTGCGGTAAGCTATAGGCTTCTCCGTTCATCGCTTAGGTAGCCAAAGCACAAACCGGAGCTTCTCGGATCTTATACCAATTGTAATAAATTTTCGCACTCATCATGGGAGTTGTGACGTATGATATGGATAAGTCTCTAACCAAGACAAACAGCCTGTCAAGAATAACAGCAGCAACCCGCAAATCCTTGAATCGCCATTAATTTTTAGAAATGGCATTGTTGTGTCATGTCGAGCCCGTTCGGCTACGCTCAGGATAAACTCCGTCGAGACATCTGCTTTGTGAGTGATTCTAATCCTATAAGCCGTCACCAAGGTCACGCCACTCAGGATTGCTCTGAGCAATCAATTGCAATTTCTTATCTCGCCTCCAGCGTTTAATCTGCTTTTCTCTCGCGATCGCACTAAAAACATCACCGAAAGACTCAACATAAACCAGCATGTCGATCTTATAGCAATAGGTAAAGCCTTCGATCAATCCATTCCTATGCTGCTAAACTCTTCTGCGGATATTGCTGGTGAATCCGACATATAGAGTATGTGATTGGTTGGTCATTATGTAAACGTAATAGGTCTTCCTCTCAGATACGCCGTTATTATAGGCGAGATTAACCTGCGAAACCAGATTTCTCCTCTTCGCCCCTCTGGGGCTTCGGTCGAAATGACAAAGGCGCAAATATCAAGCATAATTGGTATAATCCAAGAATGAAAAGTTCGGTGTGAGCTTATGCGTGGAGAAACGCAGAGCAGCTCATCGACAAAGGTTGGATAAAAATCGCACAAACCAATATAAACAAAAAGCTATTGCTACCACCACCCCACCAATTTGAAATTAGAAAGGACATGAAATACTACAAAAGCCCTTTTCTACTGAAAGTCGAAAAGAGATTGTGTCTTAATCATCGTCACCTGATCGGGATAAGCAGCGAACGTATGAATATGCAGCTCACTGCGTCTCGCCTCGAAGTCAATATAGCAGAACGGTTCCAGGCTGCCCACTTCCAGCTCTGAGAACTTAACGAAAACACCGCGATTCCGTGCAAACCGCTCAAGGTCCGTCAAGCTCTGTCTGTATAGATTTGGGCTCATCTTCTCGACCTGGAAATCGGTCATGTAGCTTATTCCCCGGCTTAAAGTACACTTGTGGGTTCGTGGACCGCGGAACTGAAAACGCTCAACCAAACCGCGATGCGGAAGCAACTGCCCCGGCGCGCTGACAACTTCAGACAGACATGCATTATCAGCAAACACACTAACAACATGTGTGCAGCCGGTAACCCAAATCCAGGCCTCATATTTCTCAGTCTTCAATTTCCGACTTGCATAAATCTGGAAGAGTTCAGGATGTAAAGGTCTCTGAAAAAGACTGAAAGTCAATTGATTAACTGCTATATTAATTTGCGGCAATTCCATACACAAAAACCTTGAAACGCTCACTTCTGAATTTGATCTTATTATACAAAAACTGCCGCTTCTATTCAAGCCCAATATCAGTACTAATAAGGCCGACAGATGCCCTTATAGGACGATTGTTTTGCAACATCTGCAACTCAAAAGAGTAACAAGAGTCAATTTTTTTATAGAAAAACTAAAAAAATAATTCGCGCGGTCATGCATACTGGCTGAAAAAAACCGCATTAACAATAGTGGCAATGATGTCGTAGAATGCATGAGTTCCAGCAGTAATTCCAAAACCGCGAAATGCAAAAAGGATCGCAAAGTAGATACCCGCAACCGTTCGAAAAGCAAACTCCGGCCAGCTAAACGCAACACTATATCCGAATCGTCCGTGCACAAACACAAAATGATGATGAGCGCTAAATAAAGCCGCCGATACCAAAACCGAAAGTACAATCGCATTGGTACGAGCAAATCCAAGCACATCCTGAAAAAGAATCATCAATACACAGATTAAGATCAATCGAAATATAAGTTCCTCGTAAATCCCTGCGCCTATACCGGTCACAATACTGGCCATTAAAGACCCCTGCCTTAACACACCTTCATCGGCCTCTGCACTTATCAAGCAGAGTCCGGATTCTGCAATCCCAGAGCCTATTAATCCAGCCTCTGTACGAACCTGCGTAAAACTATCTGTGAACACTGCGACATCCGAGCTTCGCCCGGTGGGTCTACTTAAAATTAAACTCAGCACTATAAGCGGTGCCGCAAGCAGAATACACTCAACCGCCATCGGCAACATGTCACCAAAGCTGCAATACCACTGTCTTCGTGAAGCCAACTGCAATCCTATCAAAATAGCCACAACAAACAAAGGAGGTGCTGCCCAGGCTAATCTGCTGCCTGCTCCAAGATACTCCAGTAAATTCTGCAACCACACAAACGAAACAACACGAACCTGGGACTGGTTCAAGACATCCGTATTTATCAGAACAGTTCCCAGCTCATAGAAGACTAAAAAGGGCAGCAGGAAAACCAACGCATAAATCGGCCGACTTGTACGTTCAAGGTAAGAATCCCGAGCAAAGTTAAATAGCTGATTCGCGCTGTAATTGTGCCCATTCTTCATAGTAAGTGCCGAATGCTAAAATCATGTTCGACTCTTTTGTTCTTATAAAAATTAGTTGACCTTATCCGATAAATTTAGCAGAGTCTACACCAATAAAACTGAGATTACAATAACCAAAAATGAGTTGTTTTTTATCTGTCCCTAATGGTAAATAAGCAATTAACTGAAATCTATCATATACTCCTTAACCACTTCGGCCCGCAATACTGGTGGCCTGGCGACACGCAGTTCGAGATAATCACAGGTGCCATATTGACCCAAAATACAAGCTGGGCTAACGTCGAAAAAGCAATTAATAATTTAAAAGGTGCCCACCTATTGACGCCCGAATCGCTGCACCATTTGGATACTTATCAGGTTGCTGAGCTTATCCGACCGGCGGGTTATTTCAACGTAAAAGCAAAACGTCTTAAAGGCTTTGTCGATTGGCTTTTCGAAAAACACGATGGCAGGTTGGCAAACCTTGAGACTATCAACACCGAGCAGCTAAGAGCCGAGCTTCTGGCGGTTAAAGGCATTGGCTGTGAGACTGCCGATTCAATTTTGCTCTACGCATTTGGCAGACCCATCTTTGTAGTGGATGCATACACTGCGCGAATCGCCATTCGACATGAGCTAATCGATCCGGATGCAGACTATGAACAGTTGCGATGTCTGTTTCAATCAAATCTGCCCGACAATGTGCAGCTTTTCAACGAATTCCATGCGCTGCTGGTCAGGCTCGGCAAAGAATTCTGTCGTCCGAATCCAAAGTGCCAAAGTTGCCCACTGGAAAAACTGCCACACCGCTTAGAGCAAGACTATTTCTGACTTTTTTGCTTCTGGCCAAAGCCTGACCACCCTACACCCACTAAAAGCAATCACCTTGCCAGCCACGATACTTGTCTCCTTACAAAGAACCTGTAGACAAATTTTGCTTGTAAGCCTTGCTCTATCCGATATACTACCGATGTTGTATCTGTAATCTACCTAACTCATAAAGCTAATGAAAGGAACAGAAATGGAACCTGCTTATCTTTCCCATTCTCCGGACGCCGCTCCGCTTTTCATTGCGCTACTAACCGTGCTCATCACTTTCATGGCCCTGGTGATCATTGCAATCAAACTACTGATCTTCTGCAAAATATTCTCAAAGGCAGGCTACAGTTGGGCACTCGGATTGCT
>CAYNTC010000060.1:0-10134 GCA_964399795.1 uncultured Pirellulales bacterium
TTGGTATAATTCTTCAGGTTTCTTTGAGGGAAACATCTGTGAGAAAGAAACAATTGGAATACTTAGCCGATAGATTTAAGATATTACAGAAACTCACCAAAAAGATTCGCGAAGCGAAAACTGGCAGTTTTGTATAGCCACAAATAGGTAGCTTACATGACAAAGAGAAAAAAACAGCAAAAAAATAGACGTTCATATACTTCTCTGTCACAACATCAGAAGAAAGGGACTGTTCTATACTCACCCTATAACAAGATGACATTCAAAATGTATGATTGGGCAAAAGATATTTTGCCTGAGTGTCTCTGGATAGCTGCACTCATTGAGCACTTTGGGAAAAAAGAGGCTCATAAATTTTACTATAAATTTATGGATGTGATTGACGAATTTTGGCCTGATGAGAATTTTGCTGCTTTTGGTTTAATAACTGACTTTGGTGCTATACCGGATAACGCTAAAAACCAATTGTGGAGTCATCACGAGGAATTACTAGTGGAGTGCTTCCACAAACCTATCGCAAGAGTTCTAACCTTTTATCCAAAAAATCCAGCAGCATGGCTAGTCAGAAAAGATATTATTGATAAAGGTGGGCATGTAGATCCAGATGTTGAATTAAAACATTTAAGACAACTCGTTGTGGATCTTTACTCGAGACAAGGTGAACTTGCCACTCAGGTAACAGCTCTAGCATTAGGGAGACTTCTTCCACGTTGCACATTTAACGCACAAAAGTTTGATAGTCTTATTAAATCCCTTGAGAAGTACCCCATTAATTGCACAGATAGCGAAAAGCAGAAAGTTGAGTCATTTGCGCGATCGTTTGTTTGCGGCATATATATGCAAAATAAAAGGTATGCTGCGAGAGAATGGCCAAAGTATTTTTGGCGACACAATTTTGATCTGGCAGTGTGCAAACCTGTTAATTTCCTCGTGGAAGGTTCCAAGTCATTGAGCACAGAAGAAGCACATCACCTGCGGGAAATACTACAAAAGAATGCAAACCGTGCACGGTGTTATTTGGAAAAACTTCGTGTTCAGGCAAAATATGATCTCTATGCACCTGAGCGTGGCGAGATATTACTTGGCCTATTTGCTAGGCTCACTCGGTTCTATGTTCTAATGACAGAGGTTCCTAATCTATGGGCAAAGGATATCTCCGGAATATTACTCAGGTGCCTAACGGATACCGCTATCACATTTGTGTATCTAGTTAAGTGTGGGAAGGATGAGGAATTTGAGCAATTCAAAAAATATGGTGAGGGTCAAGAAAAGCTTCTCCTATTGCACTTGCAAGATTCATATCCAAGTGAAAAGTCCTTAGATGGGCGAGATGTAGAATCGATAAGCAAAGAGCTTGGACGGCTAACCCCCGAATTAATGAATATAGAACTCGGGCATTGGAATAAGACAGATACCCGAAAGCTTGCAAAAGACGCAGGAATGGAGATGTATTATAGATTGGTATATACACCTACAAGCAGTGATCTCCACGGATCTTGGATGAGCTTAAAACACTCAAATCTATGCCATTGTAACGAACCGCTACACCGGTTTCATCGCCTTCCAACCTACTTGGAACCTCCGTTGTTTGTTGAGACTATGATGGCAGCACAGGGATTATTTGAGGAGTGCCTACAAACAGGTATGGAAAAGCTTGGTTATCCACCTCTCGATGATCCGTTAGAACCCTTGGTGCCGGAATAATCGTGTAGTAACTATGCAACTTACTAAAAGTCCCCAACCGTCGGGATCGGTCAAGAAAAAACCCTACTTTGTTCCTATCCATCCTCTTTGGCAGTCTTTTAGCCGCCCAATGGTGCGATAGAACTTTTGTTGAACCAACGTCGGTAACGATACAGCCGACCGGCAGCGCGTCTGCGATGTCCATAAAAATCTGCTCAAAGGTAAATATAGGCGTGGCTATGATTACCAAATCTGTCTTAGAAACGCTTTTTTTTATATCACCTACGATTTCATCTGCTATGGATAATTTCCTTGCACGTCGGCGTGTGGAAGCACGATGTGTATAACCAGCGACTTTAACCTTGGGTAGCGAGCGCGAGATAGCTAATGATATTGAACCACCCAAAAGCCCGAGCCCAATGACCGATATTTGCTTTAAGTCTTTCAATAAAAAGACTTTATGTAAATAACATGATAGATTAATGACGCTAAGAAACTATAGCCGACTGGCAGGAATGTCAATTTTTTTCTTTTATTTGCTGGGTTCAAATGTTAATATTTTACGATTATATAAAAGAGCCAACGGACATGGCAATCAGAGATAGTGCCCCACACTATGTGAGGGCAGTTTTTTTGTGATTACTCAGCCGCGTCACCGAAGTTAATCCGAGGAACGCTGCTAACAGAATAATAGTAAGCAAAATGCCATATAATGACAATAGAATCGGCGACGGTGATTATTTAGACTTTGAGCAGAAGGTTGCTGAACTTGACCGTCAGGCCAGCGAGCTAAAAAAGCTCAGCTCAATCAAAGGCATCGATTATTCCGCTGAGATTCGTCGCCTTCAACGAGAACAGGTTACTGAGCTAAACAGAGCATATTCAAATCTCACTGCCTGGCAGATTGTTCAGGTTGCACGTCACCCCAAGAGGCCCCTTCTTACGGACTATCTTGATCTTATGGTGAAGGATTTTCGTGAGCTTCATGGTGATCGATGCTTTGGTGACGACCGAGCCATCGTAACTGGTATTGGTCAGATTGCCAGGAATAAAGTGCTGATTGTTGGCCAGAACAAGGGCAGAACTACAAAGGAAAAAATAGCCTGCAACTTTGGATGCCCCAACCCCGAAGGTTATCGAAAGGCTATAGCCAAGATGAAATTCGCTGAGAAGTATGGGCTACCTATTGTAACACTTATCGATACGCCCGGAGCTTACCCGGGCATCGGGGCCGAGGAACGAGGCCAGGCCCAGGCAATAGCTATAAATCTCACCAAAATGTCGCGATTAAAAGTGCCGATCGTATGTATTTGTATCGGTGAAGGAGGCTCCGGTGGTGCCCTGGGAATAGGTGTAGGTGATAGGCTTGCCATGCTCGAGTTTGGATATTATTCAGTAATTTCACCTGAAGGCTGTGCTGCCATTTTGTGGCGCGACGGCTCACAAGCTCCGGACGCCGCTGACGCCCTGAAATTGACCAGCAAAGACCTGTACAAGCTGGGTCTAATAGATGCGATTGTCCCAGAGCCGATCGGTGGAGCACACCGTAACATTCATGACACTGTTCACAATGTTGAAACCTATATTGCCAAGACCTTATTAGAGCTCAAACGCAGTAAGATTGAGAACCTTCTCAAAAATAGATACAAGAAATGGCGCTCTATGGGTGCTCAATGCTTGAGCAAAGGTCGAAGAAAACGGAAGCCGGTAAAAGCCCAGATAACCTCAATGACCAAAATCACCTCACGCCCTTCGCGTATAACACACGCTAAAGTTTGACAGAATCAAGACTTATACGTTCGAATTTTGTGGCCTTTTTTCACAAAAAAACTTCACATCAAGGGGCAAAGGCAGTATATCAAAAATCACATTGCACTCTGTGCCTTAGTTTCTCTGTCACTTTGTGCCTTCGGTTTTTACCTTTTATCGAGCTTTGTAAAAAGACCTTGGCGCTTTTAGACTTTTAGATTATCTTTTTAGCGTGTGCTCACTGTAAAATTGAAACTGTAAAGCTATCATCCGTATCATCCTGACCTGTGCCGGCTTGATGTCATCCCGACACAGGTATAAAATGTATAATTAAGTTGCCTGGAAGAAAATGGAAAGGAGGGTCATAATGGCAAAGATTAAAATGATTTTTACTTCTCTGGCCACATTAGGATTGTTACTTGTTTTAAGTAGCTGTGCCGGAACTGCACAGGAAAAGGCTGAGTCGGATCAACTCAAAGACGCTTTAGCGCGGACAGAGAGCGAAAGAGACTCGCTTAAAGAAGACGTAACAAAGCTGTCGGAGTCTCTTGACAAAGCCGAATCCAGACTGGTTCAAATCACAGAGATGCGCGATCATCTCCAGGAGCAAATCGACGGCCTAACAGACTCACGTAATCTTTTGCAACAGAAGGTCGATGAGATTGCAAGATCACGTGACGAGCTACAGCAGCGGGTCGATGAACTCATCAAGGCACGTAACGCAGCTCTGGCCGATGCTCAGAATGCCCAGGCCAGAATCGATAAGCTAACGGAGCAATTGCAAAGCCAGGTTCAGCAGGTCACCGACCTTCGTGATCAGATCAAGACAATACGGTCTGTTTTGGATCAATTGCAGCAGAAACTGAAATAGTGCGTATGCGGTTGGGCTATGAAGTCGGTCTGAGCTATGCATAGGTTGCTGATAAAAGTTTTAGCTTTCTTCTTCAATTGGTTCTTAAGGCTCACCTGCAGATTGAATAAGGTTTCGATTACCGGGCAGGATATTTTTGAAAAGTACGTTGAGCAGGGCAACAACATATTCGCCTTTTGGCACAGTAGACTCTTCTTCTTCGCGTATTACTATGCAAGGAATGCCAAGAGAAAGGTCTCCGTCCTGGTAAGCATGAGCAGGGACGGCGATTATGGTGTGGCCTTGGCTCATAAACTCAAGCAGGATGTCGTAAGGGGCTCTACAAGTAGGGGCGGACAAGCCGCTATAAGGAATCTTGCTGCCAGGGTTGCAGCGGGCAACAATATCACGATAACTCCCGACGGCCCCAGAGGACCGGCTTTCAGAGTCAATGAGGGGGTAATTAAGCTTGCCCAGCTAACCGGCGCCAGAATCTTTCCGGCAAGTTATAACGCTACACGCAAGAAAATACTCAAGAGTTGGGATAGATTCATAGTTGTTAAACCCTTTGGACGAGTGCATATGGCATTTGCTAAGCCCATTGAAATACCTAAGAAGATGAACTCCGACGAGGTTGAAAGTTACAGGCGAAATCTGGAACAAACCCTTCTCAAACTGGACCGGATCTGCGCTGAGCAACTGAACCTCGATGGAGCTAAGGGCACAGTTGTTTCCCTTGGAGGACCCAGTGAAGGTCACTAGAAGTCCAGCAATCTGTGAACAAGTCCTCCAACTATTTTTATCTCGCCCACCTGTAACTAACCGGTTACCAAGAAATGCGCATTTTGTCTCTCGCTGATTTTTCCTCCTACACTCCCCCAGAAATGAGCACCACGATTAAAATCTGCGAATTGCTGCCGCGATTATGTTTTCTTGCGCAACGCGCGGCACAACTCAAAAGCGTCCAGCACTGTTAACCGTTCTTTACCTCTCTTGGGTCCTTGCATTCTTCAATCGCTTTTATTTTATTGACCCTTCTTTGATGTCTGCCTCCGCTAAAATCAGTGTTAAGCCACGCTTCGACTATTTTCCTCAGTAACACCTCTCCAATCTGATCTCCTGACAAACACAGGACATTTGAATCATTATGGTCACGTGAAATCTTTGCGCTCAGTTCGTCATGACATAATGCAGCCCTAACGCCTTTGATTTTATTTGCAGCTATACTCATGCCTATCCCCGTAGCGCATATAAGGATAGCTTTTTCTGCCTGTTTTGTTGATACTGCAGTCGCCGTCAAATAAGCTATGTCGGGGTAATCGACCGGATGTGTGTCATTCGTGCCAAAGTCAACGCACTCGTTTCCCATTTGTTCTACTATAGCTTTAATCAATTGTTTTGCTTCGTAACCTCGATGATCGCTTCCGACAGCTATCTTCATATCACAAACCCATTAATCTTTTCCCTCACAGCTTTCTCGATTAAATTTGCACAATTATTGAAAAACTCCTGCGACTGGCCTATTGGATCAACAATATCTTCGTTCTCCACAAGCATCACACACCTGTCCTGAGCATTGGGCCACATCTTTACCACCTCCTCACAATGCGAACGCGTCATCGCAAATATATAGTCGCTTTCTTTAACAAGCTGTACGGATAGTCTCCTGCTCCTGTGCGTGCTTATATCAATCCCTTTAGATGCACAGGCTGTAATTGCTTCAGCACTCGCGGGATATCCTTCCATTTCCAAAATACCAGCTGAGGCTACTTTATAACCTAACTCTTCCAAACGGTCAACTTCGTAATGTAATTTTTCTGCAAGATATTTACGAAATAATCCCTCAGCCATAGGACTTCGGCACGTGTTGCCGGTGCACACGAACAGAAAATTCACCTCTGCCAGCCTTTCGATATCTTCTTGCGAATACACACCAGCCCGCAAAACCCGCAAGACGCCTTTCTCTATCTTCACAATTGTGCTACTCTTTGTATATTTTGAAGCTCCGGCGTCCAGCAGCATTTCTATTTTATCCGAGAATCGAGATAGAACTTGCTCCGGCTCCACAGATGGACTTTCTCCGGTAAGATTTGCACTCGGTGCGACCACCGGGTTATGTGTCAATCGTAGCAATATGGACGCTATAGCATTGTCAGGGCACCGAATACCGATTGAGCTACTATTATTATACAGATTCTCAAAAATATTTCGTTTGAGGATTTTGTGTTGTTGGGCAAGGTCGTGCTCGTTCAACTCAAACACTATTGTTACCGGCCCAGGCCAGGCCTTCTCGATTAGTTTCTGAGCCTTAAGGCTCACGCTCGGCACATATTTTCTCACGTCACTTTTTTGACTGATGTGTAAAGTATAGTGCTTGTTCGAGTCTCGGCACTTAATCTTATCGAGCTTGGCTAATGAATCGCTATTAACCCTACATGCAATTCCATAGACTGTCTCGGTAGGAAATGCTACTAAACCCCCTGCATCTATCACCGCTGCGGCTTCTTTGATTTTTGCAATGTCAGGTTTCCGCTCATCAAGTTTTACAACTTTTGTTTTCATCTTTCCTGCAAACATACAGTAAAACAAACACGATAGCAAGAGAACTTGCTCTTTTCTGTTGATACCTTTTACTAATAGCTTGCGCATGCAACCTTCATATTTGCGCATACAGCTTTTGAAATACACCTGGAACATAAGTACCAGTTTTAACCAAAGATTTTAACTGGATTCGGCGTATGCGCGATGCCTTCGTCACGCATAGCATGAAAATGGATATCTCCAACAGGCATTTAATTCACTTACGAGCAAGGTGCCAACTACATTTCTAAATGTTAAAAGTGGCCATATATGCCCGATAAAAAAATGCCTAAACAAATCAATATGAGTAAAGGAAAAAAACACTTATAAAAAATTTTCGTTTTCCCCAAATACTCTAATATCGCCATGTTAACAATGCCGATAAGAATTTCGTTCACGGAATGGTGTTCATGAGGAGATGGTATTATGGAAACCCTAGTCGAACAGCGCAAGGAGAAGAGGACAGATATCTATTGGCCCGTAAGTGTCTGGGTTCCAAAAGCGAACAGATTCTTTAATGGCCGAAGTGCCAACATTAGCAAACTCGGTGTCTTCATAACTGTTCCTATGACAACACCGGTTCGGCCTGGTAGTTTCGTGGAACTCAACTTCCCTCGAACGGTAACACTGGCGAACGAAAAGGGCCAGTTCGCTCGAATAAAAAAAGGTAAAGTTGTAAGAGTTGAGCGTAAAAAGACCCTTGATGAAGCCAGTATCGGCCTCGGAATCGCCTTTGAGTAGCTGAATTTTCGACTCTTTTATTCTTCAGCGGTTGTTAACTCACGGTGTCTCTTACGCCCCGGGGCAATGAAAAAGCATGGGCTGAAGATCAGCGATGGTCATCAGCCTTTTTTCCTATTTCAGTACAACAAAGCTAAATCATTAGGCAAAAGAAACTTCACCGAGTATAAGCAGCATTACTCAATTACCATTAATGGCCTGTTTTTCACCAGCTTACGCACCTTCGTACTCAGATCAATTCAACATTGATAGGTTTTGTCGGCTGGGCAGTAATCGTTACCAAGTCAACACCAAGACGGAATGCCTCCGTCATAGCTGAAGGGTGTTTTTTGATAGCACCAAGAGTGTCAATCTTATTAACGAACAGATTAGACACGTAATTCATCTGTATCGCATCAAAGTACGACTTCATAGTAAGTCGAACACTCTCAAATTGTTTTACGCTTTTTGAACCACCCACTGCTATTACCATTGCTCGCCGATCGTGTTTTCCTGGCAGAAGCTCCTTTTTTAATCTGTACTTACATGCCCAAAGACATTGACCGCGGTCAATCAGCATTTTTGCCTGTGCGCAAACTGTCATAAAGAATATCGGCGTGGCGAATATAAGCCGGTCAGCACTAAGTATTTTCTCGAGAACCGCCTGATAGTCATCCTCAATACGGCACATACCGGTTTCGTAGCAGGTGTTACATTCGACACACGGTCCAATGTCGAAGTCACAAAACCGCAGATATTCCACCCCTGAGCCGGCTGATTCAGCTCCAGACAAAGCCTCTCGAAGCAGCAAGTCGCTATTACCTTTAAGTCTCGGACTCGTAGAAATCCCAAGTGTTCTCAATCCCATCCCGCAATTTTTATCCTAATCTGCGCAAGTTGTACTGCACTATCCTGTCACATTAACATCTGTGCATGTACTAACTTTGTCATAAAAAATTTACATCCCGAGAAAACTGGTAAGACAAACTCAAAGAACCGCAGCAATAAACAGCGTTAGTACAGCAATAACTGAACCAATAAAAGTAATTCGCGACCACTTAATGTATCTTGCATAAGCGGGGTGCTGTTCTTCAAACTCGTAGTAATAGTCATCCAGGTCCGAATCATCTTTGGGCCTTAAATATATCCGCACATAGACGTAGCCCGCCGCTGATATTAGAAATAGTGGACCTGCAATGATATAGAGAACCGTACGCATACCCAACCATCATACAATCAGCACTCCGAAAGTAACAAGCCAAAAAACTGCCCTATTAGAATAGCGTGCGTGTCGAGTTTGTAGATAATTTTTTCGGCCTTTGTCACCAATTTTTTCCGTAGGTGCTTACCAATCCCCAAGACTTCGGCGAGCTCAGTCGAACCGCTACGCTTGAGGCAGCCACCCCTAAGGGGGGACGGCTTTTTTCAAAATAAGCCCTTTTATCGAAAAAAGATGATATGCACTGCTACATTGTTTTGCCTACGGAACGTTAACTGTGTATATGACAATCACTTGTTGTTCATCCCGATATATCGACAAATATGAAAAATCTATCCAACTATCAAAGGACATAAGGTGATAATCAATAGTAAATTGCTTAAAAGCTTTTCTTGACGTCACCAAGCGCCAAATGTAATATTATTCAGCAATTTTAGGATTCCGTATAGACAAGAGCGGAGAAATACGATGGACTGTCCGGTATGCAAGAATGCGATGATCACTCTGGAACTGAAGGAAGTTGAAATAGATCACTGTACCGAATGCGGAGGTATCTGGCTGGACGCCGGTGAACTGGAGTTGCTATTGGGCGAGCCCGACAAAGCCAAGCAACTACTCGACTCCTTTCGATCAAGTATCGATTCTAAAGAAAAGCCAAGAAGATGTCCTATTTGCGATAGAAAAATGCAAAAAATCATCGTTGGGACCTCAAAGCCAACACTGCTTATCGATAAATGTCGTCGAGGTGACGGCCTGTGGTTCGACAAGGGGGAATTAAAAGATATTTTGGATAGGGCCAAACTTGATAAAGATAGTAAAATTCAAAAGTTACTGGCTGAGATGTTCGGCCATGAACAGCAAAATAGTAAATCAAAAGCTGATACAAAAAACTAATTGCAGCAGAGTGATGTAAACGCCGGAGTTTGCTTTGAATGGCTTTGGCCTGTTAATTGAAAGATCGGCTCTGTTGAAAAACCAAAAAATTGTCATTCCGAGCGAGGCGAAGCCGAGTCGAGGAATCTGCTTTTAACAGATTTCTCCACTTTGCCCCTCAGGGGCTTCCATTCTCCGCAGCAGCGCTGCTGCGAAGGATGAATCGGTCGAAATGACAACCGACCTTTTCAATAGAGTCAGAAAGATTAAGAAAGTTAAACTCTTGGGACTAATGCAAGTTTAACATGTGAGCAAAAATAAAAGTCTTAAGGAAAGGAGAAACAATGGGCACATGGAGTATAATATTAATAGTGGTCGCCCTCATTGCTGTTGTGGTGGCTTTGCTAATGAAGAAACGCTCATAATAAGAGCAATCGGCGTCCCCGAGGAAGGGAAAGAT
>CAYNTC010000061.1:0-10102 GCA_964399795.1 uncultured Pirellulales bacterium
TGGGCTTCTTATTTTCGTCCTTTTCTTGCGCAGGACAATTCAGGACACATGCACCGCAACCGGTACAATCCTCCGGGGCCACCTGAACGGTGAATTTCATACCCGCGTAATCTTTGCCCTTGGCATCAGCGTTTTTGAATGTCGCGGGTGCGTCTTTTAGATACTTTTTATCATAAGCCTTTATCCTTATGGCTGCGTGCGGACAAAGCAGCGAGCACATTCCACATTGAATGCAGATCTCCGGCTCCCACTGTGGAATGTTCACAGCAATGTTACGCTTTTCAAATTGGGTCGTACCTGTGGGAAACTTACCATCTTCGGGCATCTTGCTTACGGGAAGCTTATCTCCGTGAAGGGCTATTAGTTCTGCGGTGATATTCTTGACAAAATCGGGTGCATCTTCAGGTACCGGTGGCCTCATTTTGATCCTGCTTGTCACTTTGCCTGGTACCTCCACTTGATAAATTCTCTCCAGCGCTCCGTCAACAGCAGCATAATTCATCTGAACTATCTTCTCGCCCTTCTTGCCATAGGTTTTTTGAATCGCATCCTTTATAGCCTTGACGGCGATATCGAGCGGAATGACGTTGCTGATTTTGAAAAAAGCTGTCTGCATAATTACATTGATTCTTGGGCCCAGGCCGATCTCCTGGGCGAGAGAAATCGCGTCGATGACATAGAACTTTAGTTTCTTGTCGATGATTTGCTTTTGCACTTCTTGCGGCAGTGTGTCCCAAACTTCGTCTTTGCTATGGCTGCTCGTTAAAAGGAAGGTTGCCCCCTGCCGGGCTGCGGAGAGCATATCGTATTTTTCCAAGAAAATCGGATTATGGCATGCAACGAAGTCGGCTTTGCCCACAAGGTAGGGCCTTCGGATAATCTGTTTGCCAAACCGCAAGTGTGATATGGTGACAGCGCCTGCTTTTCTAGAATCATACACGAAATACGCCTGGGCGTAGTTATCTGTCAACTCGCCGATTATCTTTATCGAATTTCTGTTTGCTCCTACCGTGCCGTCCGAGCCCAGGCCCCAGAACATAGCGGAGAAAAATCCTTCGCTGCTAACTTCAAAAGATTCATTAACTTCCAGACTTGTGTTTGTTACGTCATCAATAATGCCCACCGTAAAACCATGCTTGGGCTTAGGGGCATCGAGATTATCGAAGACAGCTTTCACCATGGCGGGTGTAAACTCTTTTGATCCCAGCCCGTATCGCCCACCGACTATCAGAGGATATTTGTCAAGTGACAGCAAACCATCGGCCATAGCCTCACCTATGGCGGTGCGAACATCCAGATATAAAGGCTCACCTAACGAACCTGGTTCTTTTGTTCTGTCCAGAACAGCGATTTTCTTGACGGTCTTAGGCAGAACGCTAACAAAATGTTCAGTGCTGAATGGCCTGAAAAGGCGGACTTTTATGACGCCTACTTTTTCACCTTTAGATACCAGAAACTCTGCGGTCTCATGAGCGGTATCGGCGCCAGAGCCCATTATTATAATAACCTTGTCAGCTTCTTTTGCGCCTACGTAATCGAACAACTTATATTGTCTGCCGACAACCTTTGCGAACTTGTCCATCGTTTGCTGCACGATATTTGGTGCAGCTAAATAGTATTTATTTACGGTTTCCCGACCTTGGAAATAAACATCGGGATTTTGCGCTGTGCCGGAAATCATGGGTTTATCCGGTGACAATGCCCTTGCCTTGTGCTGGGCAACAAGCTCGTCATCAATCATCGCCCGCATATCATCAAACGTCAGCTCCTCAACCTTCTGTACCTCATGGCTGGTTCTAAAGCCGTCAAAGGAATGCAGAAAAGGCACACGTGATGCCAACGTCGCTTGTTGCGCAATCAGCGCAAAATCCATAATCTCCTGGATATTGGCCGAGCAGAGCAAAGCAAAGCCTGTTTCGCGGCAGGTCATAACGTCGGAATGGTCACCGAATATCGAAAGCGCCTGACAGGCTAATGAGCGGGCAGAGATGTGAAAGACCGTAGGCAATAACTCGCCTGCGATTTTGTACATATTGGGAATCATCAGCAGCAAACCTTGCGAAGCTGTAAAGGTAGTTGTTAGAGCCCCCGTAGCCAGCGCGCCATGGACAGCACCGGCTGCACCACCTTCAGACTGCATCTCTGTAACCGAAGGGACGGTTCCCCAAATGTTGGGTTCGCCCTTAGCTGTTTTGGCATCTGCTATCTCACCCATAGATGAGCTTGGCGTTATGGGATAAATTGCGATAACTTCGTTAGTAGCGTGAGCTACGTATGATGCGGCTGTATTGCCGTCGATTGTAACAATTCTGCGTTTCATAACTTCTCCATTTTTTTGTATAAGTACGGATAAAACGGACCTATCTACAGAATCTGCCGTTTGCAGCAGATATTCGGACTACAGACAATGACCCTCACAAAGTGAGGCACAAAAGCAAACAATGAAGATTATTGGCTTAAAGATAAAGCTTCACTAGCCCTAAAAGCGTATTTTATACGACTTTTTGATACATTGAGCAATACAAAATTTTTCGGGATTTGGCAAGACTCGCATCAAAAGCGGTTCTTGGGCGGCTTGTTACGCTATACGGCCCACCTAATGAAGTCGATATATACAAACGGTGGATACTGTCCAGTTTTTTGCAGAGATTGTGCGGGGAACTGCTGGCATTGTGTGAAAAGGCGGTATCTACATTAGGATTATGCAGACTATTGCTATGAACTCTTTAGAAAATAAGTCCATGGAGGAAGGACTCTTGAAAAAACTGCCTTTGATTGTGGTAATTTTGCTGTCTTTCGGCACGCTCTTAACCAGCAAGGGCATGGCTGAGAACGAGATATTTGAAAGGTTTGTGCCTCTTGCCGGCCTTGAGTATGTACCGGGTGAAATCATCGTTAAGTTCAAAGACAATCTCTCCGAGGAAGAAATATCTGCTCTGAACTCAAGACATGGTGTCTCAACGCTTTACACTAGTCCCTTTGCCGGTTTCAGCAGGCTGAGTATCCCGAGTGGCAAGACCGTCTCAGAGATGATCGAGATATATAATAATGGTGGGCGGGTTGAGTATGCTGAGGCAAACTACATCGTTCATGCTTTGATGATCCCAAACGACGAATTGTACGCTTATCAATGGCATCTTTACAATACGAATTACGGCGGAATCCAGATGGAGCATGCTTGGGATGCTGCGACAGGTTCGGGGGTGATCGTTGCAGTTATTGACACAGGCATCGCTTATGAGAACTATTATTCAGACTCAATAAGCGGAGAAGTCTGCTACGAGAAGGCTCCAGATTTAACTGGTACCTACTTCTTAGCTGGCTACGATTTTGTGGACGATGATGACCACCCTAATGATGAATCGATTTATGGACACGGAACTCATATTGCTGGAGTTATTGCTCAAAGCACTAACAACAGCTACGGAACTGCGGGAGTAGCTTTTAATGTTTTCTTACTGCCTTTGAGGGTGTTGGACGGAAGTGGAGTCGGCACATACGCCAATCTGGCGGATGCGATTATCTGGGCAACTGATAGTAGCGCTAATGTGATAAATCTGGGTTTGGGAGGAACCGAGCCTTCGGCTACTTTGGAAAACGCGGTAGCTTATGCGCACGATAGCGGAGTAACTGTAGTGGCGGCTGCAGGCAATGACGGCATGAATGTATTGCGTTATCCTGCTGCCTATGACGACTACGTTATTGCAGTCGGGGCTACACGCTACGATGAGAGACCGGCTTACTACTCCAACTGGGGAGTAGGTCTGGATTTGGTGGCTCCGGGAGGTGATCTTACAATTGACCAGAACGAAGATGGCTATGGCGACGGAATATTGCAGCAGAGCTACCATAAGAACGGCTGCGGTAAGGTGTCTTGGAATTACTACTTTGCTGAGGGAACCTCAATGGCTGCAGCGCAGGTATCTGCGGTCGCGGCTTTGCTGATGTCGGCTGGCGTTGTTGCGACACCGGCTGAAGTACGACAGGCCTTGGAATCCACCGCTGAAGATAAGGGATCGGCAGGCTGGGATCGACAATATGGCTGGGGGATTGTTAATGCCGAAGCTGCGTTACAATGGACGTCGGAAGTGCCGTCACCTCACCCTGTCGCTATGTTCGCGGCCGAACCCGAAAGCGGCGCTGAACCCCTGACCGTGCAATTTATTGATCAATCCAAAGGAGATATAGCAAGCTGGTCATGGGACTTTGGCGATGGACAAACGTCTAAGGAACACAATCCGATTCATACTTATGATAACGCTTCTCACTATACCGTGAGCTTAACAGTAACAGGCTCGGGAGGCACCGATACCGAGACGAAGCCGCAATACATTAATGTTTTTACAGCTTCGTCACCTTCGGCAGATTTTGAGGCTAAACCGACGGACGGCACAGCTCCGTTGACAGTAGATTTCATAGACCAATCCAGATGTTCAGCGGTCTTTGTCTACAGTGAAAATGGCCGCTTTTACGTCATATCGGGTGACGCGAGCGACTTGGGAGGCATTACCGATTGGGCTTGGGATTTCGGAGACGGCCAGACTTCTACTGAGCGGAATCCCACTCACACGTATAATCTCGCTGGCAGCTATACGGTGAATTTAACAGTGACAGGCCCAGGCGGTTCGAGCACTAATAACAAAGAGGATTATATGGAAGTGCAAGTACCATCAACACCAAGTGCACACGTTAGTGTTGACGTGTCAAAACACAGATCGTGGTGGATGGGATACAGAGTAATAAGTACTGTCCGAGTCAAAGATGCATATATAGATAACCTGCCCATCGAGGAGGCGACAGTAGAAGGGCATTGGAGCGGAGACTATAGCGAAAACGTATCAGGCATCACCGATAAAAACGGTACAGTCCGATTCAGTAAAAGTCTAAGCAGAAGTCAATCAAGTGTAACTTTTACTGTTGATCGCGTAACGAAAGACAGCCAAGTCTTTAATCTATCCGGCCAGCTCAGCGATTCAAGGTAATTAAAACTCGGATAGCTCCGCGAGGGCCGGTTTATACTGGTTCTTGTCAGGACTTTGGAACCGGCTTCGACCTTATAGCTGGATAGTTATATACCCCGACCGCATACTTGGGATTATTACATAGCGTGCGATTATTGCTCGATGCCGAAAAACTCAAGCCAACGTTTAGTTTCACTTTGACTTAAGCCGTGACGCTTTGCCGGTGGTTCTTTCACATTTCTTTTTCGCCGCAACTGTTTTTGCACAACGTGCCAGAACGTCTCAGATTTTATAGCTTTAGCCTTTCGTGCATGTGCTGCTTTTCGCAGTCTTCGATCACTGCTAACGATCGACAATCTCTTTGGTGCCGTACTTAGCCGAATTTTCTCTTCCATAACAGTGTCAGTATCCGTCCCCGGACCGGCAAAAAGCACGTCGAGATTGCTTATGTTGTCGAATCCACTTTTATCATATGGGCCGGCACCGTCAAAGATAATCTGGCCGCTTTCGCCAATCTGCTTTAGATACCTGCCCACAATGCTGCAAAGCTGAATATCGCTGATCACTCGAAAATCTTCTTCAGCTTCACAAATTGAGTGTAATAAATTGTGACCGTCAATTAGGAGAGGCATTGTGTGGTTAGTATCTCTTAATATCTATGCTTCAAATCTTATCTCGCCGCCGATCGTTATATTTTATCAACACAGCAGCATACGCATCGGTTTAAGGGTCCGGTCGAATGGATTAAAAACCAGACCAAGAATTTCTAATGTCACTACTCCTAACAGTGCTTGGTCACCTTCTTCGCCCAAAACAACCGGAGTATAGGCCTGGCCTTGTTGAAGGATGATATACATTTCTGATACTGCTCTTTCGACTGTGGTCCCGTCTGCCAAAGTGAAAGATACTTTACGTTTTGGCTTTAAACCAATAGCCTTCCAAACTTTCTTGGGAAGAAGCGAATAAGTTGCCCCGCTATCGATGAGGAACTTAACTGTTTTCTGCTTTTTAGTAGGCCCCTTCACCCGGCCTTCAATATATGTAATACCCATGATTTTTCTCCATCATCATTCTCCTGCGTAACTCTGCTGACAGTATATGACTGGATTAAACCCGACATTTTCATTATACATCTTCGGGCTGAAAATCAGAAGCTAAAAATATATCGGTATGAGTCGAACAATGCTCGGTGATAAGCTAAAACAAAGTAGCTATTCACCAAATCACTTTATGCTTCAAATCTTATCTCACCACCGACTATTGTCTTTTCGACTTTGCCTTTTACTTTCCAGCCGTGGTAAGGACAGTTCCGGCTTTTCGAGATAAACTTGTTCACGTCAATTGTCCACTCGGCGTTTGGGTCGATGATAGTGATATCAGCCTGCTTGCCACGGCTAAGTGTACCCTTTTCGATGCCTATAATCCTGGCGGGTTGCACGGTCATTAGCCGAATTAATCCGGGCCAATCCAGGACGCCCGGCTCAACAAGTGCTTTCACGTAAAGACTCAAGGCACACTCGAGGCTCGCTATCCCAAAGGGAGCAGCTAAAAATTCCAGCTCCTTCTCGCTTTGCAAGTGAGGCGCATGGTCCGTAGCCAAGGTATCAACAAACCCATCAGCGATAGCTTGCTTAAGAGCTTGGACGTCTTTAGCGCTTCGCAAAGGCGGATTAACCTTGTAGTTGGTGTCATATTCGGCACAAGATTCCTCAGTCAAAAGCAAATGGTGGGGTGTCACTTCACAGGTAACCGGTAGAGACTCTTTTTTAGCAGATTTTATCAATTTGATGGACTCGGCAGTCGATATATGCTGTGCATGGTAACGGACATTCGTCTTTTTGATAAGTTGAATATCACGCCATAGCATCGCTTCTTCTGCTAAAGCATCAATCCCTGGCAGACCAAGTATTGTCGAATAGTAGCCGGCATTCATGACACCGTCGCCAGCAAATCCTTCGTCCTGACAATGCTGAGCTACAACCATGTTGAACATTCCGGCATATTTTAAGGCTCGGAGCATAACCGAGGGTTCCTGCACGCCCCTTCCATCATCGGTGAAGCCCACAGCGCCAGCTTCAGCCATCAGCCCCATCTCTGCCAGTTCAACTCCCTCCCTGTTTTTGGTAATAGCCCCCATTACGTAGACATGAGTTTTTCTTGTTTGTCTTCCTTTTCGATGAACATATTCAACGTCAGTTTCATTTTCAATAGCGGGGTTTGTATTTGGCATACAGACGACAGAGGTAAACCCTGCTGCCACCGCCGCTGTTGAGCCGCTGGCTATTGTCTCCTCTTCTTCGTCGCCCGGCTCGCGGAAGTGTACATGTATATCGATCAAACCTGGCGTAACCAGCTTGCCGCCAGCATCTATAACTTTTTGAACCGTCTTTTCTACACCTGGTCCAAGCGTGCCGACCTCGGCAATTTTCCCATCTATGACAAGAACATCGCACTTCTTGTCGATATTGTTTGCAGGATCTATTACCCGCCCATTTTTAATAAGAAGCCCACCAGGCATTTTACCTCGTATTCCAGATTCGGTTATAGACACACATTATACTCTTTTAACGTTCCTGCAGTTGGCCCGCATTTCTCACAGTATTTTAATCTGATGCTCATAAGGCTGACAAATATAAAAACTTAAAAACTCAAACTGACCGTTCTTCAATTAAAAACCAACGTAAATACCTATTTGACAACAACATATTGCCCTTTGTCATTCCCGTGAAAACGGGAATCCAATTTGCTCAAAACTTTAATAGATTCCCGCCTGCGCGGGAATCCCGAACTGGCTTCGGGAAAGAATCGGTCAGTTTGAGTTAAAAAACTTTATTGCAATGTGTACAATAACAGTCTGTAATCCGGCTCACATGACTTTTTGTTTTTTCATCACCCGACCTCCAAAGTTCGTACAACTATGATGCGGTCGTTGTCGTGGACGTCTTTTTCAATTTTTATATCGGCTAAGGTACGGGTTTGCTCAAGCAGTTCTCTAATAGCCAGCCCTTGTGCGTAACCTATCTCCAACATCAACGCAGCATCAGGCTTTAAGAATTGGTCCACCCTTTCAACGATCCTTCGGTAAATATCCAAGCCACTGTCACCGGCAAGTAAAGCTGACTTTGGCTCGTAATCTTTGACGTTTTTGTCAAGTTTCTCAAACTCAGCCGAACTTACATAAGGCGGATTGCACACAATCAAATCAAATCTGCTCACGTCCAGTTGGGGTACGAAGGCATCAAATAAATCACCGCGCAAGAGGGTGACTTGTTCTTGTAACTGGTATTTTTCAAGATTTTCGGCAGCTACATCAAGAGCAGCGTCGGAAATATCTGTTGCAAATATCCGAGCATCCGGAAAGTTCTTGGCAATTGCCACGGCGATACAGCCGCATCCAGTGCACAGATCACAAACAAGCTGAGGGCCGGTACGCGCCCGTAGGAACTCGATCGCTTTTTGAACGAGCAGTTCTGTTTCCGGACGAGGAATCATGCAGCCAGACGTGATATTGAGCTCAAGTGAATAAAACTCCGTCTTACCAGTAAGGTAAGTAACCGGCTCATGCTGGCCTGCCCGTTTTACAAGATTGTGCAGCCGATCCAACTTGTCCTTTGAAACAGGCCTATCAAAATGCGTGTATAATTCGATTCGTTTCATTGCAAGGACATGGCTTAGCAAAAGCTCTGCACTGAATCTTGGTGAGTCCACCCCTTTCTCGCTTAGATAATTGCTGACCCAGTTCAGTAGTTTCTGTATTGTCCAGTCTTGCATGAATTAATCCAGTGCTGTGAGCAAGCTCGGCACCTTCTTGCTCAGATGTAAACCTTATCCATTAGTCTTGGAAAAGCGATGCACTGTCGGATGTGCTTTTCGCTGGTGAGCCAGGCAACGGTTCGCTCAACGCCCAGGCCGAATCCGCCATGCGGCACAGAGCCGTATTTGCGCAAGTCCAGATACCAGTCATAAGTTTCAGGATTCAAACCCTGCTCCTGAATTCGCGCAAGTAGCCTATCGTAATCGTCCTCTCTGACTGAGCCACCAATAATCTCGCCGAATCCCGCAGGGGCAAGCAGGTCAAAATTAAGTACGACCTTTTCTTCGGCACGGTCGGTTTTCATATAAAAAGCCTTGGCCTCTTTAGGATAGTGCGTAACAAAGACAGGTTTGTCATGCATTTGTGAGATGATGGTCTCGTCTGAGCCTCCGAGGTCTTTGCCCCATTGGAACTCGGCAGCTAATTCGGCGTGTTTAGGATTATTTTCAATCTTAGTGTCCAATTCGGCAAGCTCACTGCGCAGTTCGATAAGCTCGGCTGTGATTTTATCTTTTTGCCATTGTTTTAGCTGGCTGGTCTGTTGGGCCTCAAGCTCAGCGATTCGATTTTCTATTTGTTGTTTTTGCTCTTTCAGTTGTGTTAATTGCCGGGCAAGGAAGTCTTTGGTTTTCTGACTGGTCAGAATCTCGACGGCTTCGGTGTAGGTGAGTCTATAAAATGGGGGCTTTATCTTTTCAAGAGATACTATGTCAGCTTCCAATGCTTCAAGTTCACTTTTGTTGTTTTGCAGAACTTGTGTCACTATAAACGATACAAAATTCTCGGCCAGTTCCAATAGGCCCTGCAGGTCGATAAAGGCAACCTCCGGCTCAACCATCCAGAATTCGGTAAGGTGCCTGCGGGTCTTACTCTTTTCCGCTCGGAAAGTAGGGCCGAAGCAATAGACCTTGCCGAAACTCATCGCGGCTGATTCGAGATATAATTGGCCGGTCTGGGTCAAATGTAAAGGGCTTCCGAAGTAATCAACCTCAAAAAGTGATTGTTGATCCTCGCCGACAATCGCGGTGAAGATTGGCGTATCGATGAGGATAAAGCCATTGTCATTAAAAAAACGCCTGATAGCATCAACGACAGTGTGGCGGACTCTACCGATACACCACTGCCGATGTGAGCGCAGATGTAAGTGTCTGTTCTTGAGCAAAAAATCTATACCATGTGACTTTGGCGTGATTGGATAACCTTCAGCAGGTGCAATAATCTGTGCGTTGGTTACAGCAAGCTCATATCCGCCGACGCTCCTCTGGTCGGCTCGAACGGTTCCTGTCACTGTGAGTGATGACTCTTGTCCGAGATGCTTTAGCTGGTC
>CAYNTC010000062.1:0-10026 GCA_964399795.1 uncultured Pirellulales bacterium
TGGCTTCACAAGGATTTGCTGCGGAAAAGCTTATCGTGAAAGCCCTAAGTTTGAGGTTTTATCTGTTGACGCCATTGTACAGATGCCGTAGAATTCCGTATTTGTATTCGAAATGCTTGTGTGAGTGATTCGGGAAGTACCCAAATGCCGAAACAGAAAACCCACAAGGGATTAAGTAAAAGGATTAAGATAACCGCCACCGGAAAGATCAAACACCGTCGAGCTGGTGGCAGTCATCTCATGAGCGGCAAAGATGCAAAACGTCGAAGACGTACACACAGTTCAGTAATAATGATAGGTTCGTCAGCCAAGACGGTCAGATCCAAGCTGTGTAAATAACTCGCGTCCTATCAGACGCTTCAGCAGGGTGTTGTTCAATAATATAATTGCTTGCTTCTCGGCTTTCAATCAGCTGCCGCCAGCAAGCTTAATAACTGGAACCTTTCAAAGGAAAGCTGATATGCCAAGAGTTAGAAAAGGCGCCGCAAGGCGCAAGGCGAGGAAGCGAGTCCTAAAGGCCGTAAAAGGTCATCGTGGTCCCGCGGGTCATCTATATCGCATGGCCAAAGGGGCTGCCGTGCGAGCGGAGGTCAATGCCCGAATCGACCGCAAACGGAGAAAGCGTGACTTCCGGGGTCTGTGGATTATTCGTCTAAGCGCAGCCTGTCGGCAGCGGGGTATACGATACAGCCAGTTCATCAACAGTTGCAAAAAAGCCAATATTGCTTTGAATCGAAAGATGCTAAGCGAAATTGCCATCGATGATCCACGGGGTTTCGATGCTATTGTTGAAGCTGCCGAAGCCTCAAGAAACAGAGAATAGATAATAGTCAAATCAACCCATGTGTCGCGAGTCACAAAATACGAGAGATGCTTGAGCAATTCGAAAAGATTAGCAAAGAAGCTCTCAATGACTTAAAGGCTGTCACCGACCTTAAGGCACTGGAGGCCTTTCGCATAAAGTACCTCGCCCGCAAGGGGCAAATCACACAAATGCTCACCCAGTTAGGGAAACTACCAGCCGAACAAAGACCCAAAGCTGGTCAACTTGCAAATAATATAAAGAAGCAGGTTACCGCTGAGTTTGAAAAGCTAAAGGATAGTTTACTTCAAGCACAGCGGAAGCCAACTGAGTTAATAGATGTCACGTTGCCCGGCAAGCCCGTTCAGATAGGCAGACCCCATATTATCACGCAGACCTTAAACGAGTTGCTGGAGATATTTGGCCGAATGGGTTTTGATGTGGCTTATGGTCCGGAGGTCGAAGATGAGTGGCACAATTTCGTTGCGCTTAACATAGGACCTGAGCATCCAGCAAGGGACCCTGTGGATAACTTTTATATCGATGATAACATTTTACTTCGCAGCCAAACTTCAACGATTCAAATCCGTGTAATGGAAAACAAGAAACCCCCTATTCGAGTTGTTGCGCCTGGCCGTGTCTATCGGCCAGACACCGTCGATGCAACACACATGTACATGTTCCATCAGCTCGAAGCGCTGGTCGTCGATGAAGACGTCAGCATGGTTGATTTGAAGACCACCATCGAGCAGTTCATCCATGTCTTCTTTGGTCCTGAGACGAAGTGGCGATTTAGGCCAAGCTTTTTTCCATTTACCGAGCCCAGCGGTGAAGTAGATTTGCTCTTAGCAGATAAAACCGGCAAGGAAAACTGGGTAGAGATGGGTGGCTGCGGTATGGTCGACCCGAATGTTTTTGACGCTGTTGGCATTGACAGCGAAAAGTATACCGGCTGGGCCTTTGGCTTCGGAATAGAACGACTCGCCATGCGAAAATACGGCATTACCGACATCCGCCTGTTTTTCGAGAACGACCTGCGCTTCTTAGACCAATTCTAATTCTTTAAAAACTGCTGAGTTTGGAAATTTTGTAAATTTCGGTACGATTTAATGGTAAAATGTAATATAATTGAAATTATACTGATGACAGGTTGAGTGATCTACTGCGGTATTTAACAAGTAAAGAGCAAATAGGGAAATGGCCATGTTATGAGTATTACATTTTTGAAGGTAAAGGTAATAAATCCCGAACGGCCCAAGAAATCCCAAGAGTGTGAGTTTCTCGTGGACTCAGGGGCGGTATATTCGGTAGTGCCCGCAAGTATCTTAAAGAAGCTGGGTATCAAGCCCACCTCTTTCCAAGAGTTTATTTTGGCTAACGGCGAGGTTATCAAAAAACCCATTGGCAACGCATATTTTGAATATCAAGACAAGATCAGAGCAGCACCGGTTGTCTTTGGAGATAAAGGAATCTTTTTGTTAGGTGCTACAACAATAGAGGCTCTGGGCATGATTCTTGACCCTATCAGAAGAGAGCTTAAGCCACTTCCTATGGTCCTAATGTAAGTTTATTAAGATTTTATAGTTCTGCTTTGCCATGGAATGATTTGCGAAGAGCAAGTAGGGCATCACTGATATCCGCCTGTTCTTCGAGAACGACCTGCGCTTCCTCGATCAATTCTGATTTTCTGCATTTATTTAGCTTCTCAAACTGACCGTTTTTATTGTCATGCTGAGCCGAAAGGCGAAGCATCCGGATTTAGCAAAAGAAAACCCATATTTTCTCTGGCCAGATTCTTCGCTTCACTTCGTTTCGCTCAGAATGACAAGGCGATATATGTCTTTGCAAATAAAAACTTATCAATAATAATGTTAGTAAATATGTCAGTTTGAGTTAGCTTTTAAAATTCAAACCTAAATCAGGCAGTAAGCAACAAAGAGTTTAGTGACATTTACTGGGCTTGATATGAATTTCCTTCATTTTAATAGGGAAAAAGTGTATAATAATTTAATCATCTTTAACGGAGTCAAAGAGGAGAAAAATGCAATTTTCTCAGCCCAATTTTGTGAGGATTTGTGAGCAGATATTGATACTGATCGGCTGTGCCTTGATCTCCTTTAGAAATTCTATAGCGTTTAACAATAGAGCACAAAAAAATTCTAATGTTATAAAATATTAACAGTTCCCTGCTTGGTAGGGGCATCTTTGAAAGGTAGAAAAAATGAAAACGAAGAAAGTATTAGCAATTTTGATTTTGGCATTTAGCTTATTTACAAACGCTTTTGCTTACTTACCGCCGGGTTGGCACCACATTGATATTGGAGATGTTTCGATGCCTGGCAGTGCTTCATGGGATGAAAACGCAAATACATGGACCATCAAAGGTGATGGAGATGGCATACATCCTGGTACAGCAGCTTCTTTGTCTGAGCCTTCTCAACCGGGAATAGATAGCTTTCATTATGTATTCACACAACTCGAGGGTGATGGTCAAATAATAGCTCGCGTTGATTCGGGTGCAATAATGATTCGTGAGGAACTGACCGCTTCGTCTAAGATGATAACTATGGAACTTAATCATTATAGCACTTCAGGAGGATTATCATCTCCGTCTGTGGTTCCAACTTATGGTACGGTAGCAATGTTTAAATGGCGGCATTGGATCTTTTTGTCGAATCCATTCGGTGCATCAATTCAAGATTTTGATTTTGGTACAAAAAGAGAGGATTTAGGTAGATCTAATACAGAGAAACATTGGATCCGAATAGTCCGGCAGGGTGATAAGTTCTCAGGTTATTTCTCGTGGACCGGTGAACCTGATTCTTGGATACAGATAGGAACCACGAAAACTATTTCTATGAACACGAATGTTTACATTGGTATGGCTGTTTCATCTTATAATCAGGACGCACTGCGTACCGCAACCTTCGATGATGTGGATCCATTCGGCATTACCGAAGCGGGAATGGGAGGTCCTGACAACGACTGGACAGTATCTGGTAGCAATATGTTTTCGATCTCTGACGTCAATATTGGTATCGGCACAAAAAATCCTTCAGAAAAGTTGACCGTCCGGGGAAATATTTTATTGGAGGATCCAAACGGATATTCCGTTATGGAGCTTGGTCAGGGACTTGATTATGCCGAGGGCTTTGATGTTTCCAGTAGCGGCTGTATTATGCCAGGGACCGTATTGATTATCGATACAGACAATCCGGGCAAACTAACGATAAGCAGCAAAGCCTATGATAAAAAAGTTGCAGGGATTGTGGCTGGTGCTAAAGGATTAGGCTCAGGCGTACGACTAGGGGCGGATCAATTCGACTATCCTGTTGCGCTTGCAGGACGAGTGTACTGCAATGTGGATGCTACAGAGACGGCTGTCGAGCCGGGCGATTTGCTCACAACATCGGCCAGGCCTGGCTATGCCGTCAAGGCCACAGATTATGTGCGTGCTCAAGGGGCCATCCTGGGAAAGGCCATGGAAAAAATGGAAAAAGGCAAAAAAGGACAGATACTCGTCCTGGTAACCCTGCAATAAATAAAAGGTGAAAAAAATGAAAAATACAAAATTCACAATGATAAGTCTTGTGCTTTCAATAGTCTTGATATCGCCGGTAAAGGGGCAAATGGCAACTGTGGATGAGGCTCTGACAGTAGCGGAAAACTGGATTACGCGGGTCATTCAGCGAGAAGGAAGCTGGGGCAGTTCAGATTGGGCAGAAGTCGAGGACATCCAGGAGTTCACACGAAATGGCCGAGTTATAGGTTACTTCTTCAGCGTGGAACCAACTGGATTTATTGTGGTCTCACTGCGTAAGGAACTGGCGCCGGTTAAAGCATATTCAGATACCAGCAATCTCGATCCAGGGTCTGATGAAGGTATGGCTGATTTGCTTAAAACAAAAATGGAAGGAATACTGGACGCGATAGCACAAGCCAGAGGCGAGATCAAGGCCGCTGGAGTTTCTGATATGCGAGACCTTCTTGAGATCGATTATCGACCTGCATGGGATGAACTTTGCGGCGGAATAAGAGCCTTGAGCGAAGAGTTCAAATCCGGTCTTGCTGAAGATAGCTTTGAACAGGTTGGCCCACTGCTTAGTTCAAGTTGGCATCAATGGAACCCTTATAACCAGGAATGCCCGTCTGCTAGTAGTGATTGTACTCAAGATCGTTGCGCAGTCGGTTGTGTAGCTCTGGCTGGCGCTCAGATAATGCGTTACTGGGCCTGGCCGCCTGAAGGCATAGGGCACGATGAGTATGCCGATTATAGTGATGTTTATGACTGGGCAAATATGCTTGATGGGTACTATTGGGAACCGAATGAAGGATTCGTTGATGGAAATGGTAAAACCTGCGACCAGAATGAGATCGATGCTGTAGCTGAGTTGTGCCATGAGGTTGGAAGAGCAGTAGGAATGAAGTACTGCTTAAAAGGATGTGGGTCAGGTGCTTATACCTCTGATATGAATGATGTTTATGTGAATCACTATCGTTACTCGCCAAACTATAATTTTAGGGCTTGGCCTTATAATAATGAGAATTGGTTTTACTTAATAAAGAATCAGATCAATTTAAATAGACCGATGCATTATGCTTTGAAGGGCCATTCTCTGGTTGTAGATGGCTGGCAGGAAGGTCCCGCAGGTCAGAAATACCACATGAATTATGGCTGGGCTGGAGGAGTACCAAATCCAAATGATGTTGATGTGTATTGTCCTGACTGGGATGATTACCTAAAAGATGGCAGCAATACCTGGTATACTCTGGATGCTTTGCCATGTAGCGATCCTAACGATGAATACATGGGTATAAATATATACCCAGCCCAGGCCCTCGGCGCCGAATTGACTGAGGAAAGCTACGAGAAGAATGAGGAGTTTCCTTATTGGTACTTTGACGTTGATGCAACGGGCGAAAGTGTAACCTTTGAGGCGGGCCAGGAATTACAGTTCTTGCCTAAAGTGACGGTGAGCTGTACGGGAACCGGCGATGATTCTATCCGGTTTGTGGGGACGAGTTCTAACAACACGCGTCTTTTCTCGATAAAAGGAACTGCAACAGGCGGAAGAATGGCGGAGGCCAGGATATACGATGGCCAAATAATGTTATACCAGAACGGCAGTATAAGATTTCACGAATGACCTATTTTAAGAATTCTGTTTAGTTTAGTGCATTAGTGTTGTCCCGTTCGTATGGTTGTGAAGCCTTCGTTAAAGCCCGCCCTGAGCGCAGTCGAATGGGACCGGTCGGGGCGCTGCGCTTGAGCCCGCCATATAGAATGGCCAACTGAATTAATTCATTCGTTAGTTATTTAAGGGTTAGTAGACATGAGAAGTGCTAATGAAGTCGTGTGCATATTTGTTCTGGTAATGGTGGCAATCTTTAATCTCTCTGTTCCTTCTTCAGAAGCAGCGGATGCTGATTCTCGCTGGGGTCTGCTGGCTAATGAGGGCTTTGAACAGCACCACATTAAGGCAACGCTGTTTTTTCCCGGCCAGGCCAGAGATGGAAGCGCTCCGTACGAATGCAGTCCAGGCTCGAATATGTTTCTTTATACGGTTCATCCGGAAGACTCGCGGCATCTGAATTGGGCCTATAGCCAGCATAACCGAGACTTTGTCATAGATAGAATGATCGAAGCGGGTATAAATGTTACTGTTATGTCCTCCTGGGGCGAGGACTTCCTGCCATGCTCCATTGGCTGGTCACTCTGGGCGCCAATGCAGTGTTCTCCGAAGTCCCACGATGAACTCTTTGCAGCCGTGAAAAGCAAGCACATTTTGGTCATTCCGTTTATCGAATCGCGTGCGGACTGGAGTTTCAAGAACGAGTTTCCCACCTGGGGCGACCAGGTGGCACCGGGAACTGTCAGCCAGATCGTTAATTTAATCAACCGCTACATCAAGCAGCATCGAGGGCAAAATAGTTGGGCACGTGTATACAACCGCAATGGCGTGCCAAAATATGCGGTCACGATAATTCATGCATCATCCAATCAGCTCGGCTCATACGATCACTCTGCTTTCGCCAGAGGTTTTGATTCCATCGCCGAAGAAGTGCTGAGGCAGACAGGTATTGAAGTTGGTTTTTTTATCGATGCTCTTCCACCTGGTACCTACGCGCCGGGCAAGTTCAGACCCTCGTATGGCTCGACGGCTTACTACTTAAAACAGCAAGATTCCATTCTGGGCATTATGTGCTTCATTCCCGAGGTCTGGGTAGGCTCGTCCAATGACCAGCATCTGATAGATTGGAAACGCAGGTTTTCCCAAGGTTGGGCTGATACGGGCATTCCCTTTTTGATGGACGTTTCACCAGGCTATGACGCACATATTGTATTCCCAGATTCTGTGCAATATGGTCTCAATACTACCTGGATGCAAGCCCTTACCGAGATGGTTCAGGACTTTGGTCAGGATGGGCTAATGTATAATTCCTGGAATGGCTATACTGAGGGAATGGCAGCGGTCGTACTTCAAGAATATGGCGATGCTTTCTTTAAGTGGCTTGGTGAGCTTACCTGCATGTATGAGATAGCCACTTGCAGCGACATTGTCCGCTGCGAGGGAGCCAGGCCTCCTGATCTTAATGGAGACTGTAGGGTTGACTTGCTGGATATGGCGGTGTTGGCTGAATACTGGTTAAAGAGCTACGATCCGGAAAATGGCTTGAACATTTGGCCTTAACCCACTTCTGACAGGCGATAACAACGACCACCAGATGGGCCTTTGGCTTCGCAATAGAACGCCTTGCCATACGAAAGTACTGTATCACCAACATCCGTCTGTTCTTAGAGAATGACCTGCACTTCCTCAATCAATTCTAATTTTCTGCATTTATTTAACGTTTCAATCTTAATCGGGTATTATGCAGTATATAATCTAGTGACATCTGAGGATTTGCTATGAATTTTCTTCTTTTTCGAAGGGAAGAAGCTTATAATAATTAGTCATCTTTCAAGAAGGCAAAAGGTAGAAAAAAAAACAATTTTCTTTGTCTAATTCTGAAGAGTTTTGTAAGGAATTATCGGTGCAGATCGGCTGCGCCGTCAAATATTGACCGTTCCCTGCTGGAATTTATTCCGCACTTGATGCATGGCAGGGAAAAGATTTGAAAGGAGAAAAAGATGAAAACAACAAAAATGTTAGTAGTTTTGGTTTTAATGCTGGGCCTGGTTGGCAATGTCTCAGGGCAAAACTCACCAGTCAAGTTCAGAGCGTTTGTTACGACTAATGAGGACCATGACGTAATACCTATCTGTTATGGAGATTATTTCGTTGAAGTAGCGATATACGAGATACTGGAGGATGTCAACGATGTCCTAACAGGGATAACATCGGTTACCGTATGCTATCAAAACTCCATGGACCTGACAATGGATGACAATGTTGAAGTATCTGGTTATTACTGGGTAGGTACATGCCCGAAGCAGTACTGCGGGACAGTTCAAATTCTGGATGAGTCCTACTACATAATGCGCATCGAAGGATATGGTGACAATGACTGGATGGTTTCGGGCGATGATCTGTACGCGATTCCGTCGGGCAACGTCGGTATTGGTACAACCAACCCGGCTGCTCCCCTTGACGTAAGGAGGTCGGCACCCGGGACAAATCTGATAGCTGGTTTGTTTACCAATCCCAGCGACGATGCTGATTCAGCGGTTTCGCTTGATTTGGCAATTGGTACCGCCTTTCCTACGGCATGGAGAATCATGGCCTCCGGCAATTCAATGGCGTTCACCAATGCCACCGTTGCGTATCCGGCGATGTACATTAGCAGTTCCAATCACATCGGGATGAGCAATGGGCTGACCGTATCCGGTTCGAATGAGCCAGCCATATACTGCGCAACAGGTATGGTACCTTTGATTCTGATTACAGGCAAACACGGATTGGTTTCATTTGGTGAAGACTGCGGTGTTTACGCATGGGGCGGAAAACAGGCAGGATACTTTCAAGGCAATGTGGAAGTCACAGGAAAGCTTGGAATTGGCACGTCTAATCCACAGCATGAGCTTCATGTCGTAGGTCTGACGAAGTTCGAGTTGCCCACCGGAAGCATTACCATGTCAACACCAGGTGGCTGGCCAGGCATCATCAGCTACAGTACCAATGGACACCGCCGAGACATTATTATTGATGACTCGAGCATCCGGCTGCTGACAAGCAGTTCGTCCTCTTCAGCTCCTGCGGATAATGGAATTACAATTCGTGAGGACGGAAACGTGGGCATTGGGACGTATAATCCAGGAAGCTTCAAACTGGTTGTGAATGGCTCAGCCGCGAAACCTGGAGGAGGAAGCTGGTCTGTCTTCTCAGATGTTAGGCTTAAAGAGATTAATGCTAATTATAAAGCTGGTTTATCTGAAATTAGCAAGCTCAATCCAGTTCGGTATAGCTATAGAGATAATAATGAGCTACGGTTGCCAGCAAATGAGGAATTCGTAGGGCTTGTTGCCCAGGAGGTGCAGAGTGTTATTCCTGAGGCGGTGGAGGAAAATAGCGATGGATACTTAATGGTTAACAATGATCCAATTATTTGGACGATGGTCAATGCAATCAAAGAATTAGAAGATCAGAACAAAGAGCTGAGGACTCAGAATCAACAAATTAGACAAAGGATTGAAGCCTTAGAAAAAGAAATGGAATAGTATCAATTTGCTGTTGTGAAGGAGGAGTAACAATAGGATGATATGGGATTTTCTCAGCAGAAAAGATAAATGCGTAGTGGTTATGGCTCTCATTTTTTAGTGTTCGCAATACCTGCTCTGACGTATGGCCGTATCACATTAGCTGGTTTACGATTGACAGTAATGGTGGGATTAGTAGCGGGGCTGGTGACATTCCCATCCATAATTAAGATGTTCGCCCTTTTGTGCTAAATTGACTGTCTAGCTATAAGGGGAGTTCTGCTGTTTGTTATTTTACCGAATCGTCAAGTGGCAAGCTGCGTTGTTTGTATAACCTACGTCGGCCAGCCTTATAGCCTTCGATTGTTACTTTAGCGTACGGCTACCTCCTTAACGCTTGCTCGCGGCGCGACAATCATGCCATCAGCACCATCAACGATAACATCACCCGACATGACTAAGATTCCACGACACTCTTGGGTAGGTTTAAGTTGTCTCAACATCATTTTCTCGGAAAGTTTAGTACTACTACGCTACTTAGATTTATTCGACATTGATAACCTTTTGTTATATAGAACCTTATGTT
>CAYNTC010000063.1:0-9985 GCA_964399795.1 uncultured Pirellulales bacterium
CGCGAGCGGGCGTGGAAAGGCTTGGATTGGGAAAAAGAATATCCTTTTGTTTCGAGCCTAAGCAATTTCTGCCGGCCCCAGCCCAGGGCACATTAGCCGTTCAGACGAGAACCCATGATGTCGCCACAACAAAACTTGTTGCCGCTATCGATGACGGTATTGCAAGAATGCTCGCCTGTGCAGAAAGGCAGATTTTAGTGACAATGAAATGTGGATGTCACGCGCCTGTTGGGGCCTTTGCAGAGCTTGTTGGCAAAAGCATTGAAATTAGCGCATTTATATCGGATTTAAAAGTGAAAAACTTTATTAAGCGAAAGCTAACCGGCCCAGCCGAGCAAACCAACCAGTTAGCGGTTAAACTCGCAGAGGAACTTCTCGATGCCGGCGGTCGTGAAATTCTTGCATCCGTCAAAGATTAACTTCATTTAGCCATTTAATATTCCTCCCTGTCACTATGCACCCGTTTGCTCGCTCCTTTTGGTTATATAAAGGGCAAGTAGAATAGCTCTGATGTTTAATCCAAAATTAGGGCATAGTTCTACGGAAATCATATTTAGAACACAATCCTTCAGCTCCGATTGATGTAACACATACCTTTATAAAGTAACTCAAACTGACCGTTTTTATTGTCATGCTGAGCCGAAAGGCGAAGCATCCGGCTTTAGCAAAAGAAAACCCATATTTTCTCTGGACAGATTCTTCGCTTCACTTCGTTTCGCTCAGAATGACAAGGCGATATATGTCTTTGCAAATTAATACGCCTGAGGCGTATAAAAGACTTATCAATAATAATGTTAGTAAATAGGTCAGTTTGAGTAAAGTAATAACTTACAGCCAGAACAAGATTGGTTTAGGTGCTTTTTTAATAATGAATTAAAACGCAGATTTTCTTGAATAAGTCTCAAAATTCAAATATAATTTCTCTTGAATCTCGTCAAGAACAATCTTTATACACAATTTATGCAGAAGGAGGATTATTATGTTCACTAAAGTACTGCCATTAATGGCTATAATACTGTTTTTCTCGGCCTGTCAGCTTCAAGCTGAGGTCATCAATTCAACTTGGGTCGGTGGATCAAAAGGCTCGTGGGGAGAGGCAGATAATTGGAGTCCTGCTATAGTCCCCGATAACTCAGAGTGGAAAACCTTTGACGTAACGATAAGTGGTAATGATGTAGATATAGACCTCGGGGTAAGTCGTGTTATCAACCAATTGGATTGTTACGGGAATATTAATTTTGGTAGAGGGTGGCCAATGGAATGGGTGTCACTCAACCTGGCAGGTCCAAATGGCCTAAAAAATCACGGATATCTTAGTACCGACAGCCAAGTAACGTTGCATATTGTAGGGAATCTGGATAATCCGGAAGGGTGCACAATAGATACAGCTATTAATGGGGGCTTTGATGTTGATGGCAATGTAGAAAATGCTGGTCGGATAATAAGTTGCCTACCATTCGGTTTAGACTATGGTCAACTACATAATCTGGGGCAAATCATCATTTTTGGAGGGACATGTGCCGGCGAACTTTTAGATGATGAAAGTACAGGTACAATTATTGGATTTGGCGCTTTTGCTGTAACGTCACCTTTCATAAATAAAGGTAAGATTTATGCAACCGGAGGTGAACTTATAGTTGCCACCTATGATTTGTTATCAAACACCGGTACTATCGGTAACACTGCGTTGACGTCACTGAATGTGATGCATTTTGGAGGTTTGATGAATGTTGGAGTTCCCTCAGATATGAATAACCTTGGAGCAATTGAGGTAAATGCCGGTGGCGGTGTTGCGTTTGACTGCGACTTAGTCAATGAGCCGAACGGTGTTATTAAACTGCTCAATGGGACATTAGCGGCTAAAACGATTACCCAAAAAGCGGGCGCAACATTTGAGGGCTTTGGCGGGATCACCGGCAATGTAGTAATCGACCCAAATGCTACAATCAAGCTGACCGGCCCAACGAATATTGTGGGGGACTTGACAATTGAGGAAGGAGCAACGCTGGATATAAGCGATGGGACGGTCCTTGTTACCGGCCTTACAACATGCAACGGCGGTACAATTAGAACATATCACGGCACAATTATCATGCAAGGCGGCGAGTCGGGTGATATCTGTAGAAGGATATTTGTAGATTGAATAAAGGTTTAAAGCAGAATATCAGTCTCCCACACGTAAAATGACGTGTGTCATTTCGACCGAAGCCTCGCCCAGCACTGGACGAGGCGAAGCGGAGAAATCTATTTATGGCTTAGCCATTCAAAAGCAGACCTGTCCCGAGCCAAGCCGAGGGATTTCTCGACTCGCTTTCGGCTCGCTCGAAATGACATTCTTTTTATGGTAGGGCGGGCATTGCCTGCCGATTCTATATTGGTATTGGTGTGTGGTGCACACCCTACATTTCTAAATTTTGCACTGCAGGCGGGAAATGTTCGAGCCAGCAAAATCGATGGCGTTCTCGTTGTGATTTTAGTACCATATCCTCACACTAAACGCTGTACGTTAACTACTGTACGCTATGAAAAAAGGCTTTGTATATCTCGTTGGTGCTGGGCCGGGAAGGGCGGATCTGATAACGGTTCGCGGAGCGGAGGTTATCTCGTTAGCTGACTGTATCATCTACGATAGATTGGCGAATCCAGCATTGCTTAGATTTGCGAGCAGCGATGCTGAGATTATACACGTGCCAAAACGCGATGGGACAGGCTTGTTTACCCAGCCGGAAATCAATAAGTTATTGCTTGAAAAAGCTTTTAGCGGAAAAACCATCGTGCGTCTTAAAGGCGGCGATCCCTGTATATTCGGCAGATGCTCGGAAGAACTTGCAGTCCTGGCTGGCGCAGGGATAGATTTTGAAGTCGTGCCGGGCGTGACCGCAGCTATCGCTGCTGCGGATTATACAGGTATTATCCTCACAGACAGAGAATACAGCTCACAGGTCGTTTTTGTTACCGGCCAGGAGGCGCCAGAAAAGAAGCAAAGCAATATCGACTGGAACCTGCTTGCTAAATTCGCCGGCACAATAGTCTTTTATATGGCTGTTGGTAAGCTCACATCGGTTGCTGAGCAGCTCATAGAAAACGGCATGAGTTCTGAGACACCGGTAGCTCTAATTGCCGATGCAACCTTGCCAACTCAGCGAATGGTAAGGGCTCCACTTAGTCGGATAAGCGACACCTGCAAGCACGAGAAAATCGAGCCACCAGCTATTGTAGTCATTGGTACCGCTGCCGATAGTGACGCCAGATTGAACTGGTTTATTAAAAAACCTCTTTTCGGCAAAAGTATCATCATAACGCGAGATGAGCAAGGCAACGCTGAGTTCGCGGCAAAGATTATAACTCAAGGCGGAAATCCAATAGAATTTCCAACAATGAAAATCAAGCCTTTAATGCACTCAAACAAATTCTTACGAGCACTTTCAAAAATCACCGAATACGATTGGATAATCTTCACCAGCAGCAACGGAGTAAAGTTATTCTTTGAGGCCCTGCACAGCCTTGGCAAAGATGCGAGGGTTTTTGCTTCTGCGAAGGTCGCAGCGATCGGACCTAAAACATCAGAAAAACTAAACGAATTTGGAATCAGGACAGACTTCGTGCCGAGCGTTTTCACCTCAAAAGAACTCGGCCTGCAACTGATTAACTGTGCGAATCTACAAAATAAGAACATCCTGACACTAAGGTCAGAGCTTGCAACAGATGAGCTTATCGAGCTTTTAGGGCAGGCTGGGGCAACAGTAAACAATGTTGCTCTTTACACAGCTATAACAAATAAGTGCCCGACAAAATCCTTAGAAGAAAAGATTTCCAAAGACCGGGTCGACTGGTTGACATTTGTTAGCCCTTTTGCCGTAAAGGCCTTTTTCGAACAAATTCCACGTGAGATTGTAAAAAACAGTAACATTAGGGTTGCATCGATTGGGCCGGTAACAACCGAACAGCTAAGAAAACTCGATGTTAAAGTAAATGTGACAGCGAAGGAACACACTATCGACGGATTACTTAGCGCTATAGAAGCGTCTTTATAAGCCCCAGGCCAACAAATGATAAATATCTCAAAACTCTACTGCGATCTATCAAGCCAGTCGGATGATCTGCGATATCATAATTCTAACTCATCTTATAAGCCTCAGGCTTATGGACCTGTGGTGGTCTACAATTGTACGCAAAGGTGTAATCTACGTTGTTTACATTGCTACAGCGGGTCAGTGACCCAGCAGCACTATCCGGAGCTAACGACAAGCCAGGCCAGGAAGATGCTATCCCAGCTTGTTGAAGTTAATTGCCCTGTAGTATTGTTTAGCGGGGGCGAGCCACTTTTACGAAAAGATATATTCGAGCTGCTGACCGAAGCCAAGCGATGCGGTATGCGAACAGTCCTTTCTACTAACGGCACACTTATCGACACGGGGGTAGCCAACAAACTCATTAAAGCCGGAGTAGATTACGTAGGCATATCCATTGACGGAGCGGAGCACTTCCATGACCAATTCCGACAGGTTAATGGATGCTTTAAGGCTGCTCTAACAGGGATTGCCAACTGCAAAAAAGCGGGGATAAAGACGGGGTTGCGCTTTACTATCACTAAAGCTAACACTGAGCAGGTGCCTCTTGCATTCGATATCGCAACATCGACAGGTGTGCGAAGGCTCTGCTTCTATCATCTAATTCGAACCGGCAGAGCAAAGCAGCTTAATAACCAAACACCCACTCCCGAGCAGACACGAAATGTTCTGGATGTTATCATAGAAAGGACGCAATACTTTGCCCAGAGAGAGCCGATTGATGAAGTGCTTACCGTTGATAATCACGCAGATGGCCCGTACCTGTTGATGAAGATGGGACAGGAAAAAAATCCCCGGTACGCACAGGCAAAAAAACTTCTTCTTGCAAACGGCGGCAATAAAATTGGCGAGAATATTGTATGCGTAGGTTGGGACGGCAATGTATATGCCGATCAATTCTGGCGGAATTATTCGCTCGGTAATATCAAAGACAAAACTTTCAAGCAGATATGGGAAAATCCGACAGAGCCAGTGCTGAGCAAACTGCGTAATAAAGATAGCTTTGCTGATCGGCGATGTCTGAAATGCAAATGGTTTAGCTTATGCAAAGGCAACTATAGATTTTTAGGTCATAGCGTAGATGATAAAAACTGGCTGAATGAGCCAGCTTGTTATCTAACGGATGAAGAAATAACAGAATAGAAATTCGAAATACGAATATCGAAGCACGAAACAAACACAAACGACCAAAATACAAAATTAAGAACGTTGTTTTAGTCATTTGGAAAATTGAGCTTAGTATTTGTTTTGATATTCGGATTTCTCCGAAGGAGCATATTGTGAGTTTTCCAAGAACGAGATTGCGAAGACTGCGAAGTAGCGCTTCCATACGTAAACTGGTTTGTGAAACGAGCTTGAGTGTTGATGATCTGGTTTATCCGCTGTTTATCCGTCCGGGCAAGGGTCTTAAAGAACCAATCAAATCTATGACCAGCTGCTTTCATTTCTCACCCGACACGGTCGTAAAAGAAGCAGTAGAGATAGCATCGTTAGGCATACCAGCCGTGCTTTTATTCGGCCTGCCGGAAAAGAAGGATGAGAAAGGTTCCGAGGCATGGGCTGAGGATGGCGTTGTGCAGCGCTCGATAAAAGAAATCAAAAAACACGTACCTGAGTTACTGGTGATTACCGATGTCTGTCTGTGCGCTTATACTTCGCACGGTCATTGCGGCGTGATAGAAAATAACAAAATCGATAATGATGCAACGTGCGAGTTGTTAGCCAAGGTATCTCTGTCACACGCACAGGCTGGAGCAGATATCGTAGCACCTTCCGACATGATGGATGGCCGGGTCAAATACATTCGCCAGGCACTGGAAGAAAACGGATTTGAAGACATTGCTATTATGTCGTATGCCGCCAAGTTTGCTTCAGCTTTCTACGGGCCGTTTAGGGATGCTGCTGAGTCAGCGCCGGATTCTGCCTTTGCAGGAACCGCTCTTGCGGATCGCAAGACATATCAGATGGACCCTGCCAACGCACGCCAGGCAATGGCTGAGATCGCCCTTGATATCGAAGAAGGCGCTGATATCGTAATGGTAAAACCAGCCCTTTGTTATCTTGACATAATTCGCCGGGCTAAAGAGCGTTTCGATTGTCCAATCGCTGCCTACAACGTAAGCGGCGAATACATGATGCTCAACTGTGCTGCTAATGAAAATTTATTGGATAGACAAACAGCAATGCTTGAAGTGCTAACTGCTATTAAGCGTGCGGGTGCAGATATAATAATTACTTATTCTGCTAAAGAAGGGGCAAAAATATTGGGTGGATAGTCCTTGACCCCGGACGAAGCCGTATAGCCGATCCTCTCTCCAATCAATAACCTGTCACCCTCGTAACCGCAAGTACTGTTAAAAGAGCGAGTATAAGCAACGCGGCTCTGAGTATGCGCATCGCCTGGGTCTTCGGCTGTATAAGCCGCCAGACAAAAGCCCAAACCGCAGCGATGAGCAGCAGGCGCAAAATGAATAGAATCTTCTCACTCAACATAGTTACATAATATCCCATTTTAACAGCAAAGTCAAGGGAATTGTGCTCTATCCTGCCAATAACATTCTGTGCCTGACTTATTGCTCGAAACTCATAAACTGCCGTTTCTCTTGGCAGAATGGCTGAATAAATAGCCATAGAGGTATCTTTGTGCGGTGAAGGTGAAAACGTATTCTCTACAAATTAGGATTAAAGGATAAAAAATAGACAAGTTGTTTGTTTTTTTCATCGTCCTACGTCATAGCGCCAGGCAGGCCCTCGGAGGGATATATGGCTAAGTTTTCAGTACTGAAAATGCGGCATATTGAACTTCCCAAGTGAATCAATCGACTTAACTAATATGCTTTTTAAATAAGTTCATGGGCTCATATTTCTAAAGTTTTACAAGGCATAAACCGAGTTGAGTAAGATGATACACATTAAGTAAGATTGTGGTTTTTTTATAGGAGAGCAAAAATGCGTTATCTGGAAGAGACAAAGAGATGGCTTGGTGAGATTACCGAAATCGCTTTGCTGCTGGTCGCACTTGGGATCGTCGTTGAGATCCTTTTCGGCAAGAACGTTCCGTTCTTTGGCAGCATAATTAGTAATCTGACCGTGTTGCTCAACATGCTGGGCGACAACGGCCTTGTTGGCCTGATCGCCCTAGGCGTTATCGTGTTCTTGTTCCACAGAAGACAAGTGCCTGCATAAGTTCGCACGTCTGGCATCTTGTAGGGCGAGACATTTTTCAGAGTTCTGAGACGATTTCGTCTATAGACGTGCGGCAGCAGGTAAGTTCAGATTGAGATGCTTTGGGCACAGTGTCGCGGTCAATTCGTACACCATCGCAGAGATGGATTCGGATTGTCCGCGACTTTTCTAATAATTCGGTGGTACCACGGCCCTAAGACAGTATCAAGCTGATATCTTCACTAATCCCTTATTGCCAATATCTCCGAAACGTCCATGAGAAGATCTTTCAATCCACCTTCCGGAATTTCACAAATTATACAAATTAGCGTATAATATGTCGGATCTAAAAACGCCTCCGAAGGTTTGTGTGCCGTTCCTTAGAAAGATAAGATTATGGAAACACCCCGTCTTATAGCCTTCGAGGTTACCAGACGGTGCAAGTTCAACTGTAAGCATTGCAGGGCACATGCTGGCAGTGAAAATAAAGAAGAGCTAAGTGCCGAACAGTGCGAAAAGATTCTTGCTTCCATCGCACGATTCAATAAGTGCGTGATAATCCTGACTGGCGGTGAGCCAATGGAACGGTCCGATATTTACGAACTTATCAAATATGGTAGAGGTCTCGGCCTACGGATGGTGATGGCTACCTGCGGATATTTGCTCGATAAAGACTCCATCTCAAAGTTAAAAGAATCTGGCATACTTGCTTTATCCTTTTCGCTGGATGGCTCATCAGCAGAAACACACGACAGGTTCAGACAGGCTGACGGTGCTTTTGACGCTGTGATTCAGGCAGCGGAGATCGCACGGTCAGCGGGTATACGTTTCCAGATAAATTCCACAATCAGTAAAATCAATATCGACGAAGTGCCCGGCATAATTGAACTGGCGAAAAGATTGGGAGCTTACTGCTTCGATGCCTTTATTCTGGTACCGACAGGCAGAGGCAAGGAAATAGCCGAGGAGATTCTCGACCCAATACAATATGAAGTTTTGCTCAACGAGCTGCTTCGTTTGAAGCTTGAATCCAAAATCGAAGTCAGGGTGACCTGCGGGCCGCAGTTTGCACGGATATGTGAACAGTCAAGGGCAAAAAAACTGCTCGGCAAAGTCAGTGGCTGTATGGGCGGCAGGGGCTTCGGCTTTATCAGCTATCGTGGCGACATCCAAACATGTGGATTTCTTGACATATCGGCTGGCAATTTGATTGATAACGGATTTAACTTTGAAAAAATCTGGCTTGATTCTGAATTTCTAAAACAAATTCGCGATGTATCTTTGTACAAGGGACCTTGCGGTACATGTGATTATGTTGGTATATGCGGGGGGTGCAGGGCAAGAGCCTATGCACTCAGTGGCGATTATTTAGCTTCGGACCCTGTCTGTATTTATCCAGACGAAGGAGATAAAGACTGAGTATCCGTTTAACTTCATTTCAACAACGACTCTGCAATGCGCTTCAAAATGGCCTGCCAATATGCTGGCAGCCGTTCGCCGAGATAGCAAAAGCTCTGGATAGCGACGAAGGCCAGGTCTTGAAGCAGGCAAGCGAACTGAGCAGGCTCGGCGTTATTCGGCGTATTTCTGCTGTTATAAATTACCGTGCGCTGGGCATAACAAGCACACTGGTTGCCGCACATGTGCCACAGAAGAATATCAAAGAAGTAATCGCAGCAATCAACGCTCAAAAAGGTGTTTCTCACAATTACTTGCGCAACCATTACTACAATTTATGGTTCACGCTGCAAGCTATGACATCTGAGCAGATTGGACTCACCCTGCTGAGCCTGTCGGGACAGCTCGGCATTGATTTTCACAATCTGCCGGTTAAGCAAGTTTTCAAACTTGATGTTCGCTTCGATGCCGAAAGCCAAGGAAAGGCTCTGCTTCGGGATGTCAGTGAGGCTCCGCAGGATGGGGATGTTTCGCCGCGGGGCGTCGCAACGGGTCGGCTAAATAAAAATCAAAAATTAGTTCTTTCCAAATTGCAGAATGATTTGGCTCTGTTCGCCAAGCCATTTGATTTTATATGCAGCGACATTCTGAACGAAGAAGACGTTCTAAAGATTATGACTGACCTTGTGGATAAGGGATTCATCCGGCGGATCGCAGGCGTTGTGGACCATCGTAAACTTGGATTCTCCACGAATGTGCTATTTGCGTGTGAAGTACCACAGGATAGAGTCGTAGTAGCTGGCAAGAGACTGGCCAACCTTTCAATAGTGAGCCATTGTTACGAAAGGCAAACATTCGAAGGCTGGCCGTTTAATCTATTTGCGATGATGCATAGCCGCAGTATGGGTGATATACAGCGTGTCATCTCAAAATTCACCAAAGCTGAAGCGGTAGAATCATTCCTACTTTTACCGACAGTGACCGAACTCAAGAAGCATCCTGTCAAGCACCAGTCCTTCGACTTCGCTCAGGATGGTGAGCATGTCGAACCATTCTAATAACAAGGACCCTTCAAAGCGGCGCACAAAAAAAAGAGGCAGGTCAAATGACCTGCCTCGATCGCTTCAAAATCGAACATGCTGTACGTTCGTTTGAAAAGACGATTAATAGACACATTCCTCCGACTCTGAAAACAGCACAAATGACATATCCTGGCTACCGCCAGTCTGGTCGCTTAACTGCTGCCAAATCCATGCTGGCGGCTGGCTCTCTGTATCTTTATTCCCTGCAACCGCATCGTTACCGAAGTTATGTGGATGATTCGTCCAGCCCCACGGATATTCAATGGCTGT
>CAYNTC010000064.1:0-9973 GCA_964399795.1 uncultured Pirellulales bacterium
GGCGCGATTGTTTGAGCTGGTATACCTTCGTCCGCAATAGCGGCCAAAATAAAAAGCAACTCAACCGGCGTCTGCGGCTGGACGGTCTCATCCATCGAGACCTCGATCACGAAATTAGTTGCTCCTTTCGCTGCCTCGATATGACGATAGACTTTGCTGGCGTGCTTGATCGCCAAAAGATATTTACTCGCTGCCGCTGCAGCCTGGTCCTGAGTAATCTGCAATGGTTCATCAATGCCTTCGATTTCGAGCGAACCGATAAATCTATTGTGCCTCTGCACAAATGAATCTACATCGGCCCTATCAGCCCTTTTGCCAATAAACTCAGCTACATCAAGCGTGAAAAAGTCAGATGAGTTAATAAAGGCATCGACAGTCGAAAGGTTAATATGGTCGGCGTCGACAAAATAAGGCTCCTGCCATTTGAGAGCTGCGACGGCGTTGTCTGCTTCTTTGCGAACATCGACGGGCTCTGTCCCTATTATGGTATGCTCTCTATGGGATTTGTTCCATACAGGCGTAATATCTACGCCCTGTTGTTTCGCTTTTTCCACGGCGGAAAGTAGAGCCTTTCCCTGCCTGCCGAATCTGTCACCCAATCCAAATGAGTATTTTCCAAGAACCACAAAGCACCTCCTTATTATGCCGAATCAACAGCTAATACCAAATGCGATTAAAATTTGCGCCTTTGTCATTTCGACCGTAGGGTTGCGAAGCAACCCGAAGTGGAGAAATCTATTAAAAAGCAGATTTCTCGACTCCGCTTCCCCTTCGACCTCGCTCAGAGCCTGCCCTGAGCTTGTCGATGGGGCTAAAGGCTAAAGCGCTCGAAATGACATGAATAAGCGCATTGATTATTCACAATCAGTATAACCTGCATTTCTCTCGTTATTTTAATCTGATGCTCATAAGGCTGACAAATATAAAAGCTTAAAAACCTTGCTGCAATGTGTACAATAGCAGTCTGTAATCTGGTTCACATGACTTTTATTATGAGACTTCTGGATTTGTGGTGGTGAGAAATGCGGATTAGTTTGAATCTGCATATTAAATTAATAGCTCGAACTGACCGTTTTTATTGTCATGCTGAGCCGAAAGGCGAAGCATCCGGCTTTAGCAAAAGAAAATCCATATTTTCTCTGGCCAGATTCTTCGCTTCACTCAGAATGACAAGGCGATACATATCTTTGCAAATAAAAGACTTATCAATAATAATGTTAGTAAATAAGTCAGTTTGAGTTAATAGAAATAGATTACTTGTAAAAGGCTTAGTCTTAAATCGAAAATAAAATACCCCGCAGCGCATCCTTTCGCCACGGGGCAATGAAAAAGCGAAAAACTTTAAAAGCTGAGTTCCTTGATATTAAAATTCTCCCTTTTCCTATTCTATCCTCTCATCTCCTAACTGATTGTTTTCATCTGACAAATTTTAATCATCACTATGAACATAGCATCGTCGCTACCCTGAAGACTCGGACTATATCATTTTTGTGCTGTACTCATGTTGGCCCGCCCGATTTTTTCTCCTGCTTTATAGGCTTGCGTGGTACTTCAACTGCGACACCAAGTCGGCCCAAAGCCCCTGCGACATCCGGTTGATTTGGATTAAGTTGAAAACTTCGAGTTAGGTATTCCTTTGCGCGAGCCTTGTCGCCCTGGTTCATATAATAATATCCAAAGTATTTACTAACCTCAGGCAAATTTGGTCCGAGCCGAAGTGACTGCTCGTAGCAGGTCAATGCATATTCATATAATTGTTCTTGCTCAAAAGCTCGAGCGAGTTTCAATGATTGCTTCGCTGAAATAGCTACCTGGTTCATATAAGCCTTGGCGAACTGCTCAGCTTTGGTTGCATCGCCACTGTCAGTGAGCATCTTTACCATTGCTGCCTGTGCAGCCCTATGCGAAGGATCAAAACTTAGAGCAAGATTGTAGTGGTACTCAGCTTTGGCCCAGCGGCCTTGCTTGTGGTATATACCGCCTAACTGATAATGCGCATCAGGATTTTCGAATTTGAAGTGGAACTCCGCCAGCAACTCATCTTCCGTCTTTTCAGCTGGTGTTATCTTTAGAGTCTCAACGTCCCCAGAGGTGGCCTGTTGTTCGGCGCAGCCTGAAAAAAATAAAAGGGCGAAAATCAAAAACACGCAAGCCGAAAGTGCAACATTTACTTTCGTCGCTATGTCCTTGCTTTTGCCCGTCATTTCGCGCCTCCAAGTTGCAGGCTCCAGATTAGCCTTGTCAGCTAAGGTAGGATACAGTTGATATATTTTTATAACTTGCAAAAAACTTTGCAAGGAAAAAATCGAAACTTGGCTGATAAAATATCTTTTTTTTTGTAGTACCCTAATTGGTATACTTCTTCTAATCAACAAATTTGTGCCTGGCAGATTCTTTGTAATAAAGGATGGTTGTATACCGACTATTTTTAGTAGAAACACATAAGTTTGTATTGAATGATGGGTTTAGAATGGTCTGATAATGAGGTTATGGCGCGTCGCTCAGTGTTCAGCCAGAGTGAATTAAAACTTCTTTGCCGGGAGAACTGATTGCAAGTATTTGACTGGCAGGTAATTATTAAAAAACACGGCCCGATTGTATGGCAAACGGCATACAGGTTGTTATGTAATCAGGCTGATGCCGCGGACTGTTTTCAGGAAACTTTTCTTGGCGCAGTGGAAATTTCTCGGCGTCAAAGCATACGAAACATGCGGGCTTTATTGGTCAGATTGGCTACCACGCGGGCAATAGACCAACTGCGCCGGCGATTCCGGCAGTCGCATCATAATACTGAACAGGCTGAATTCGCGCAAGTGTCGTGCTCCGATCCTGATCCTGTACAACGATCGCAGGTACAGGAACTCGTTGAGAAATTGCTCGAAGCTGTAAGTCGGTTGCCGTCACAGGAGGCTAAGGCTTTTTGTTTGAGGTACTTAAGTGATATGAGTTACAGACAAATTGCAAACGAACTTGACGTGAATACAAATGCGGCTGGCGTTTTGCTTCACCGTGCCAAGTCGAAATTGCGTGAAGCACTTATGCCGCAATCAATTGATAATGATAGGATTATATCATGAAAGAAAATAATGAGGACATTCTGGCTAAAGCGATAGAGCAGCTTAAAGATCGGCAGATTCCACCTGGTCCGCCACAAGAGCTTGCAGGAGCGACTCTTACAAAAATGAGGGAGATGACCGGTGAACCTGAGAAACAAAATCACAAGCACATAAACCTTGCTGAGAGAATAAGAAGTAACAAAATCTTCTTACAGTTCACGACAAAGGTCGCTGCAGCGGCGGTCCTTCTGCTTATCGCAGGCTACGTCGTAGGTCGGATTTCAGCACCTCGCTCCCCGGACATTGGAGAACTTAGCCGAAGCCTCGAAAATTCGCTGACAGCCTCTCTTGAACCGGCCATCCGGCAGAAACTGCTTGATGAGATGAACCGCCGCTGGCAGCTGGCCTTAGCAAGCAGCTATCTCAATCTAAAAAACGAGCTTAGCGAGCAATACCGCAATGACTTAAATGACTACGCCTTACGAACCCTTGCTGCGTCCAGTGCGCTAACCAATCGGCGACTCGAAGAGCTTATTGACGCTGTCAACACAGCCCAAGTTCAGGATCGCCGCTGGGTTACGGCAGCATTAAGTGAAATTGAACTGAATCGGCGTCAGGACAAGACCCAGCTCGCAAGTGGCTTAGAGGCCTTGGCTTATCAGACCGAAGACCAACTGCAGCGAACAAGGCAGGATATGGTGCAACTGTTGGTTGATACTCAACCTGATAAATCTGTATTGAACAATCCTGAAAGCTCTAATTGAAAGGGTATAAAAAATGAAAGTCTCCACAGAAAAAATCCTTATAACTATTATTATCACTGTACTCGCGGTATCCAACCTAGTCCTTTCACAGACTGAGGTGCTACCAGAAGTAACCGCACAAGGACCTGAGATCGACGAGCCCACGGCCGTTGCTCCCGTCGAGCCGGTTCTTCCTATGCCTCCCACACCGCCCGTGCCTCCTTCTACCGGCGTAAATGTAGTAGTGCCCACACCAGCGCCGCTGGTCAGACCTAAACCTGTAAGTATGATAGGCACCATGATGTCAGACTCGGATAAAGATGGAGCCATCCTTGTTATCCCTACCGCAGAGATGAAACCAGACGAAATCGATGCAATCAACGAAGATCTAAGCATAATGGCCCGAATACTCGATAAGAGTATCGGTCAGCAGCGTACACTTAGAGATAGGCATACGGGAATGATGAATGGATTTTTTATTGGCATGTTTTATACAGATGGAAAAAGTCCAACCGAGGCTCTGTATCTCCGGGATTACGGAGCGTTATTTCTGACTAGCGTGAACTTCCCGCTTTCACCTCCGCCGGACGCTGCCGAGGAGGAATCCGAAGAGGATGTAGATTCAGTTTGGACGCAAACGAAACAAGAAATTTATACGCCATATGAGGATAGGCTAGCCGATTTAGAGCAAATCGGGCGCAGAGGTTACTCTCAGGCAGAAAAATATAACAGTGAGAAAGTTGAACAGCTCAAAAGAAGCATTACAAGAACACTTAAACATGCAACAAATGTTAGAGGCCTACAAGTTGATGAGTCAGTAACTGTGGTGGTCAGAAGTTTAACACAATCGCAAAAATCTGAAGTCAAAAATGCAAAGGGTGAAATTGTCGAGGTCGACTCAGGGAAATTCATGACAGTTAGCGCGGAAAAATCAGACATTGATGCCTTCGCAGGAGACAAAATCGACTACGACCAATTTCTCCAGGAGGTCCGGATCCTAATATATTAAATTGTCGTTGGTTCATTGAAAAACAATGGACCATAAACCTTTAACCAATTTTAATTATGGAAGAAATAAAAATGAAAACTCTTAAACAAACAATCATTACAATTATCGTGATTAATTTAGCTACGTCTGCAATGGTTTTTGCCCAAACTGAAGCTGAAGAGCGAGCCAAAGCTGCTAAGCAAGCTGTAGAGGTTGCGCGGGAGAACGCTGAGGAAACGAAGCAGGAGCAAAAAGAGATAGAAGCAGCAATGAGAATGGCGAAGGACAATCTCGAAAAGGCAAAAGCTAAGCTCGATAAGGAAAAAGACAAGCTCGAAAAAAGAGTCGCACTCGAAATGGCCCGATTCGAAGGCTTGGACACTGATCCGCTCGGCTACGGTGCTATTCTCTTAGTACCCACAGAGCAGATCGAGCCAGAAAAATCCTCTATAATCACCGAGGACCTCAATGTTATGGCTCGTATATTTGACAAGAATATCAATCCAGGGGATAGCAACTTTCGGTGGGTTCACTGGCCGTTCCGGCGTAATGACGAAGCAACAAGAGCTATCTATATACAAGGATACGGAGTGCTGTTCCTTACGAAGGTCGACTTTCCGCTGGCTCCGCCGCCGGAAATACAGGTAGAAAAAGCAGATTCGGGCATCGACCCTGTCTGGCAAAGAGCAAAACAAGAAATATTCCCTTCACAAATCGGCCTTAAGAGTAGCGGAACAACAATTGTAAAAAATAAGGAGCACGGTACGTACACATACCTTGTATCCAAGCATCCGTCTGCAGTGACAGAGTACGAGCCAGATAGGGTCGACGAGCTTAAACGAAAGCTGCTCAAGCTACTAAGATATGCAACAAACATCAGAAACATAAACGACCAGGAGTGGATTATACTTGCTGTTACAGGGGCTTCACAGCCGGTCATAATAAAGCAGATAATTGTGACCAGCGACAAGAATGAAGGTACACCTGTAATTCAAAAGACCGAGCAAGCCTCTTCGGTCCTGACTATTCGCGTGAAGAAGGCAGATGTCGATGCCTTTGCACAGGATGAGCTTGACTTCGATAAGTTTCGCGAAAGAGCCGAAATCATAACAATGCGCATAAGTCCACAACAACAGGTTTTGTCTTGGGCAGATGAACAATATTAACAACGAATTATACAAAAACTGACTGTAATTAGAGGCACATTCTTACCCTATCAAAACGCTCAAGGCGAACTAATAACGAAGCTAAAAGCCGGGGACTTTAATACAGGTATAGAAATAATATCAACTATTCACAATAAATTATGGATAATAAAAGTTACTATCTTGCCTCAGCCCGTACGCACAATGGCTGCATAAAAACAGACCTGCCTCTGGTAGTCACTACAAGAGCGTGCAAGAAAAAACTCGAACAGGCCATATCTCCAGGCCAATTGCTTTGTACAGGTAAAGTGTATTTAAAAACCCAAAAAGGCCTTGTCAGAATTAAATAATAAAGACCGAGGACAAACATAATCGCTGTTGTTGTATGGAGGCTGTTTAAAAAAGTTCCAGCGATTAATACGCTCCATCGAACGCTTCCTATTATACCTGTCTTCGCAGAAAGCCACGAGCTATCCCTATGTGACTGCACAAGTCCAAATTTGTGGACTAGTTTATTTACATTGTAGGTTATTTCTGTTAAGCTCATACTATATTAGGCCATTGGGCAGGTAGCTCAGTCGGTAGAGCAACGGACTGAAAATCCGTGTGTCGGCGGTTCAATTCCGCCCCTGCCCATTTGTTAAGTCTTTAGCTGTCAGGCACTTATGTCTGGCAGTTTTTTTGTAACCATTTAAAATGGGCTCGCGGTGTCATTTTGGTGTCAGTCAAGAATGATTCTCTGCCAGAATTTTATTCAGCCATTCGCTCGCCAAGGCAAGGTCTTCTGCTCTGACCGCAAAGCAGTATACAAGAATATATCCAATTTACGTCCAGGCTGCATATATCATTTCAAAGTTCAAGTGAGGAACTCTGCCGCTGAAAGTGATTGGGGCAGTGTAGAAAGCTTCACTACGCCACAGATAGATGGACCTTGTGTGTCGGCATTTGGTTGCCGGTTAGACGACCGCTTCGATATTTTCCACTGCATTGAGGATATGCCAGGGGATATCGTGTTATGGGCCGATGTTGCCTGGAACGGATCACCAGGTTCAGTTGAATTCAAGGTCAATGGTCTATGGTATCCTGCGGATCGGCTGGAGAGGATTGAAGAAGGCATAGTCCGGGCAACATTGAATATCAGCTACATAACGGACAGCATCTCTCAATGCAATGAGGGAATGATTAAAGCTACGAATGGTGAAGGTAGTACAACGCTCGTAAGCACCAGGCTATATTTTTATCCTCTTCCGGGAGCAATAGAGGACTGGTTTCTAAACCAACTCGAGTGGAGGAACGATGGTGGTAAATTCACGTATTTGGATCGTCAGTCGTGGACCCTGTGGGATGTCGAAAACCCCTTCATCAGGTTGTCTACGAAAGGTTCCGTGAGCTATGGCCAGAAAATGGCCTTTGATCCCCGATCGGGGACATTCAAAGGATCGCTTGATGGACGTGGGGACTTCGGTCTGAATCTGGACGTCTCGAACGTCGAATTGATTACCGCAAGTTCGTTGGGTCTGACAGGTGGTTTGGATGTGGCCCTGGCAGGATGTCAACAGCCCATTATAGAACCCTTCTGGGAGCTGTCCACGAGCGGCAGGGCTGGTGTGGGTGCACCGGCGGTAGTCGTGGTTGGCGTTGTCTTTCCACCGGCTAAACCTCCCATTGATGCCGCTCTGAGAGTCCCTATATTGAAGAACACCCTCAAATCCCTCAAGTTACGTTTATTTCTTACTAGTGCTGTGACGGTTCGGGGTGAATATGCAGGTAGTCAGACAGCGGATTGCTTTTTGGGGGCGACCTCGATCGATCTGTCAGGTCAATTCGGGATAGAAGGACAGGCTGTTTTAGATGCAAGGCTCGGAGGCGTCAAAATCTATGCTGGTGGGAGTGGCTCTCCCGAATTCCAGATTTGTCCGGATTTCCAGTTCTGTCAAGTGAAGCTCGATGAATATGCCGGAGTGCAGGCATATGTTATGGTATTTGGGTGGTAAAAGGATATCGTTGATAAAAAGATAGGCGCCGAAATCACATTAGGTCCCGGCTGCGGGGTGGCATACACCAATATGCTTTCAGGTGGACTGCTGGCCATACCACAAGAAAAGATAACCGGACAATGGAAGCCCCTCGGCACCAGCTATCTAAAGTATGGGCAGGCCAATCGCCTGCCCCGCTCTGTGGCCGATGACAGTGAGGTTCAATTATTGCTGCCCGCCCGAGCAGGAAAGGTTGCTGCCCCTGAGCAGGTCTACGAAGAGTGTATCGTAAGTAATGTCTATCCGTTGGCCAGTCCTTCAGTTACCTCCACTTCCATGGGGGATATGATCCTGTTTTCGATGCATGATCCTAAAAAGCTGTGGCATCAAGCAACGGATATTGCAGTAGTGCAGGAGGTAAATGATGGAAACTGGGTCCTGGATCGGATCCGGGACGACCAATTGGCAGAATTTAGTCCGGCGATTGTCACTATTGAGCCGAATATGACCCTACTGAGGTGAAATATTAAGAGGTTATCCTAAAAAGCTCTGAATAGCAAGGCAATGTTGCCTTTGAAAGGATTCAGGGATAAAAAACAGAAAACAGAGATAACATTTCAGACAAATCATGGGGAAAAATTGAGCCGTTGCTGCCAAAACATCCGAGTACGTATCGCTTCGGTGATGGAAGGCCGAGAGTGCAGGATCGCAAAGACATGGAGGGAATCTTTTATGTATTGCGAAATGGCTGTTAGTGGAACGCTCTGAATAAAACCGGCATTTGCTTCAGCAGCACCGCCCACTCACGATTTCAGCAGTGGATAAAAGCCGGTTTTCTTCTGGAACTCTGGGCACTTGCTTTGGAAGGTTATGAAAAGTTGAAAGAGATAGATTGGTCCTTCCAATCAATGGATGGTGCCCTGATAAAAGCCCTGCTGGGCGGGGAAAAAAAGGCTCAAACTCTACAAACCGGGCAAAAAAGGCGTTAAACATAGTTTGTTAACTGAAGCGTATAGTCTGCCGATTGGCCTAAAGATTGACGGTGCAAATCGGCATGATTGCAAGATGCTAGAGGCTACGATAAAATTATGCCGGTAGGACGTCCCGAGCATACGGATCAATAGTTTCAGTGCATTTGTCTGGAAAGAATTATGATTCCGGTGAGGTACGAGATTTGGTGAAAGAGTTCGGTTATACCGCTCATATTCGTTCGTGTGGTGAAGAGTCCCAAGCGATTAAACGAGAAGCCGGATTCAAAGGTCGTCACTGGTTTGTGGAGCGGAAGCATAGCTGGATGAACCGTTTTCGCCGCATTTTGACGCGGTGGGAAAAGAAGCCTGAGAATTACTTGGGCCTGTTTCATTTTGTTTGTGTCATAATTACGTTTCGTTGTTCAGGATTATTTGGATAGGCTCTCAGTACCCTGATTATTTGAAACGACCGTGAAAGGATTAGAGATGTACAGATCTACAATTGTGATAGTGGCGTTGTTATTCTCTATTATATTAGCAACGCGAATACAGGCGAAGCCCGAGGCTGATTCTGGTGCCAATAAGGCCGGCACCCTAATAATCGTCCTGATTGGGCTCGGGGTAAGCGACAATAACCTTGAATTGCGTTACCAGATAAGGAACGGTTCCGGCCATGATATCTGGATTTGCGACAGCATCAACGTACATGGTGGGCAGGACTTTGAGGTCTACTTAGCCGAAGACGGCCAAAACCTTATGATAAGGAGACGACTTGATGTTCCACAGGAGGTTAGCTGGATGGAACACCCTTATGGCAGGTACGTTCGTTTACCCGCGGGCCAAAACCGGATAGAGTGTTTGCTGCTACCTTTGTCTCTTAAGCCCAACCGTGTGATCAAGGGTAGAAGACCAGCGCGGGGCACTGAATACGCCAGACGCTTGATTCTCGAGATCGGCTATTACGTTGGGGACCTGCCGGGAATGATTTATGATATCCTTCGGGAGGCAGAGAAACTCGGCTGCGCGAGCCTTGACCACGCTCAAACTTAGGGATTTTTTGAGAAATATCCTTTGGGGGATGATTCACTCAAGAA
>CAYNTC010000065.1:0-9954 GCA_964399795.1 uncultured Pirellulales bacterium
AAGGCCGATCCTAATACGAACGTGCTCAAGTGGATAAAAGAGCACAAAGAAATGCGAGACTTTGACCTGACAAAGGTAAATTGGCCGGATCTGCTACATATTGAACAACTTATTATAGATGACAAAGAACCCATCCGTCTGCAACAGGAGGCATTTCTTCGGGCCTGTGTAGATCAAAGGCTCCAGCCTGAGGTAAGTGCCGAGGAGGGCCTGGCTGCTCTTAAATGCGCAGAGAAGATACTTACCTCTATGAAAAAACACAAGTGGGATTGATTGAACATCCATCTCACACCCACCTTATTCTTGAACTTGCAAAATAATATATTTGAGGCTTCGGTTGTTTCGGCCCAAAAACATCGTTTAGAATTTTCCTTGTGTTTTGTGTAATGAAATTGCCACCTCTGCCATTGTATTTATGGCAATGATAAATAGTTATGGCACAAGTTGCTGAGTGGAAGAAACTACATGGTGTCGAAAATGAGGTTTTCCAAGCAGAGTTTGTGCTATAGAGAATAGAATAGAAAAGACGTCTTTTTTGTAAACATAAATCAGTTTAGCTGCTCTATAATTGTAGAGTACTCTCTGGTCGCGACCTGGCCTTGCCGGTAAGACAAGAAAATGGGAATTGATAGGTAGGTGATTTTGGATAAAAGATTTGAAGAATTGGTTGAGCAATACAGTTCGCAGGTGCTAAACACCGCTCTTCGGGTTTTAGGGAATTCGGAACTGGCCAATGATGTACATCAGGAAGTATTTCTTTCAATCTGGCAGCGATGGCATAAATTCAATGGTAAGCTGAACTGGAGCGCATATCTTTACAAAGTAACTGTGCGAAAAGCTATAGACCTTGCAAAACACTCACGAAGAAGCTTGCCGCCAGAGTTAGAGCTTGAACACCCAATAATCAATCAAGAGCCGGATGCAGCTATGCGGAAAGAGCAGTTACAACAGCAGCTCGCCCAGTGCCTCGCCAAATTACCAAAGCGCCAGGCTGATGCGTTTGTTCTATCACGAATCGAAGGCCTCGCGTACGAAAAGATAGCAGAGATGCTCGGCTGTTCAGAAAGCACCGTCAGAGTTCACCTGCATAGAGCAACAAAGAACCTTACGCAACTTCTGCGAAACTATCTCGATTGACTCAAGGAAAACAATTTATGAATACGCACAAACATATAAATGAAATCTTAACGGCTTTTGTTCTTGATGAGCTGTCGGAACAAGATACCAGCGAAGTCCGGGCACACTTAGCCGAGTGTAGCCAGTGCTCCGATGAGGTGGAACGGCTCAGAGCGCTTCTTAAATGCAGTGATGATATGAGCAAGCTGTTCGTTGATGAGCAGGTGTGCGAATCAGCCAAGCGGCGCATTCTAAGGACCGCAGAGGAAACAGAAGCGAGCGAAAGGTTAAATATCAGCCATTTTTATTTATGGAGAACAATCATGAAAAGTCCAGTTATAAAAATAGCTGCTGTGATTATTATCGCTGCAGCAGTTCTTATTGGTTTCTATCAATTCGGCGGCTCGACTCCTGCTTTTGCAGATATTGTCAGGCCGATACTTTTTGCTCACACAGCAACATTTGCGATGACTGTTCAGGTTGGAGATGTATCGCCTTTCACTGCTCAGGGGATGTTTATGGAGCCAGGCATAACCAGACTTGAGATAAGTTTTGATGAGCCTATGCCGATGAAACAGATTCAGATTATGGATTATATTAAAGGAAGGGGTCTTTTTTTAGTACCGGAGCAGAAAATGGCAGTTGTTACCGAGCTGAAAAATCGACCCGAACAGATGCAGCTTAGCCAGTTTAATACGTTCGAGGATATGAGAATACAAATAAGAAAAGCGCAGGAAAACGCAGATGAATCCGTCGAATACCTTGGCCAGAGAACAATTGATGGGCGACAGGTTATTGGCTATGGTATTGTGCAATCTGGTGTCGAGATGAGCATCTGGGCGGATTCTCAGAGCCTATTGCCTGTGCAAGTAGAATATTCATTTGGAGAGGATATGTGGATGGGCAAACAAGGAACCATTGTAATGGATGATATTGTTTTTGATGTACCACTGGATGATGAACTTTTTAGCGTTGAAGTCCCGGATGGATATACTACGGCTCACACAATGCAGATAGATGCTTCTGAACCGACCGAGAGTGATTTGATCGAGGCCTTACGTATGTGGGCAGATTTAAGCGGTGGTGAGTTTCCATCGGTTTTGAATATGGGGGCCATGGAGGAACTGGCTAAGGTTCTTGAAAGCAAAGGGGATCTGAAGCGAGGAGAAGGCAGCGATCTTTCAGATCCGAAATTTAAGGAATTTATGAATACTTATACTAACACTTTTATCAAGATAAGTCGCGGATTTATGTTTGTTCATTCGCTGCCTGAGCAATCTGACTGGCACTATGCAGGCCAGGAAGCAACCATCGAGGACTTGGATAGGGCTATTTTCTGGTATAAGCCTGAAGGGTCAGAAATGTATCGCGTCATTTATGCGGACCTGACTGTCGCAGAAGCTTACCCGGAGGACCTGCCGCAGTAGTCCCCAGCGAAGAGAATATTTTTAGCCACTACGACCGGGCTGTGTTAGCTCGGTCTTTTTTTTCGAGCATTGAAAGAATCACAAATTTGATACTCCCTTTTATAATCTGCTCGTAAAACATCTATACTTTCCTTTCACTATAATTGAAGGACCTATATAAAAATAATACCTAAGATAGTTAGGTATCCTTTGACAATCAATCAGAAAAGTACCAAAAAACAAATCTTGAAGCGGATTATCAAGGTCGAAAAGTCAAGGGGAAATCGGCGAATTTTTTTAACAAAATTCGCCGCGTCGCTCGTCGTTCGTATTTCGTATCTCGTGTTTTTTATTGAGTAATTCCTGTCTTCTGTCCCTTCGGCTTGGTTCGACTTCGCTCACCACAGGTCGCTCAGGGCAGGCTTCCGTATTCCGTCCTACGCCTTCTGGCTTCCGTCTTCTGCCTAGTATATCGCTTGCCTCTGTGACTCTCGTCGCAATACGAGGCAGCAGGTATTGCATATAGCGCATATCATATGTCGTATTCAGGATTACTGAGGTCGTAAAAGAGGCTACAGATACAGAAGATTTTTTGGCAGTGGTTATTCGCCCACGCAGAAATAAAGTTTCAAGGGAATTATGGGATTGGGGATTCTAGAGAGCACTAAAAAAATGGTTGGGGTTCGTATTTTTCTTCTGTATTCAAATGCTTTGTACATCTTCGTAAAGTTCTGTGAGTTTGTCTTGTTTCAGTCGAAACTTGGTTCCGTGATTATGGCCTGTCCGGGCATCGAAATCAACGTAAACGTATCCGTTCTCAATGGCGTTGACAAATGCGTCAACACCAAATTTTGTGAGGATAAAAATCTTTTCATAAGAAAATAATTCTTGCCCTTTCTCTCTTTTGGTCCTGGCTTGAAGATAAAAGCAATTTAACAGCTTAGTTCCAGCTTTATGCCCAAGGTCGTCAAAACCCCAGTATGGTTGTGGGGCCAATTCACTTAAGCCAACTCTATTTTTTACAGTCTCGAGCCAAGCATTATGTTTTTCATCAACGGCACTCGAGTCAAAGGAAATCAGGACTTTTCGCTGCTTTCTGTCAACAATAACGGTAAAACCTCTGTCACTCCTAGCTGTTCCCGTAATGGTCTGCCTAAAACTCATTTCCTCATCAAAATAACGGGTTCCTGCATCCTTATGTCTCCAGCCATACTTTGGTAAAAGAACCTGAGGAACAAATCTGACTGCTCGGGGTGATGGTTCCATATGAAACAATGTCGTCAAAGAGGTTGTTCCCATTCTTTGACATTTGAGTTCCCACTCAGCGGCATTAGGTATAGGGAGGTTATTCTCGTCTATGCCCAGCAAGTCTTCTAATGTATTTCCAACTCCACCCACATTTCTGGGTCGAGCATTTGGAATCCAGCCCATCGACCTTATTTTCTTTAGTTCTTCGATCAATTCTTCCTTTGTATAGATCTTCATTTTGCTTCTATTTTCCGGGCTTTTTTACTCGCCGTTGGTTGTGGTGGTCGCCAGAAATCCAGCAAATATTCGAAGGTTACTCCCATAGTGATGTAATTGCTGGGCCAGCCAAATATGCCAATTTGATTCACTATGTTAGTACGGTCCCAGATAATGACATTTCGTAGTTCATATCCTCGGCGGCGTAATTCCTCAATAAGGGAGACGTGGATTGTTATCCTTTTATTTTCCCACCACATATCAGGAATGTTAATAACACAGTGAGATTTTTGGCGAAGGAGTGGCAGTAGGCCTTCGAAAATATCACCCATAGCTTTGGTATACTTATTGAGATCCATCGTTCCAAGGTCTCGGGGATGTTGGGAGTACTGCTCAATTATTCCCAGTTGCTCATTGTTCCTATGACGGCGGGATTTATTTTTTCGAGGTCGGTTTAATAAATTAGCATATGGTGGAGATGTGAAAATGAGACTTATAGTTTCTGGCAGTAGATAATTAGAAATATTCAGTGCATCATCGCAGATAATAATCTGTTTTGATTCGCCAAAAAGTTGTGAGTTTTCAGCAAGGCGGGATTCAGTTAATTTTACGTACTGTTTCTGAAGATCAAAACCTACGGCATTTCTAGAAGCATCTTGGGCAGCTACGAGTGTTGTACCGCTACCAACGAAGGGGTCGAGTACCAGTTCTCCTCTGTGGGTAAATAGATCAATTACTTTACGTGCAAGTGCAATTGGAAAAGTGACAGGGTGTACTTTTTTATCCCTGATGTCTCTTCCCTCATATGTAAACTGCCATACGCCTAATTGACACCTAAGCCATTCCTTTGCAGTTAGGCAGTTAATATGAGTTTTGGGACAATCGCACGTGCGTGTATAGCCTATGTCAAGAAGGTTTATTTTTACGTCAGTAGCAGGACGGGACCCGGTAAGTGGTTTCTCTTGTTTTACTGAATGTTCTTTTTCGATTACTCGGGTGCAGTTATTGTCGGGAGTGACATTGTATGTGCTTTTATCAAGACGGGTGATGGTTATTGTATCACCAGGTTCAAGACGATTGGAGGAGATGAACTGTTTAATCCAAGACCTTTCTCTGAATATCCATCGCGGGCGTTTTGTATTTTTGTCGGTTGGAATATCTGTTTTTATAGGTTCTGGCAGGCCTTCAACACGCAATGTGATCGGCGTGCCGAGGCCGGTTTTTCTGGATGGGCCCCCGAAGACGTCTGGCGGGAAAAAGTCTTCACCACACGAACGGATGTTCAAATTACCGTATTTTTGAGTTGCCGGCGTTAATTTGATTACGCGTGAGTCCATTATTGCCATGGCCTTTCCAAAGAACCACCCAAGTATATTCTATGACATATTTAGCATAACGAGATTCGCAGAGATGTAAATATCGTTTTTGATGTTATTAATGAAAACACGGAAAGCACAAATAAATACGGGGAGAAACAGCGTAAGGCCTTAAGAAATTAAGGGGGCTAAACATTTTCGTATAGCGTGATGCGTATTACACATTAGATATTTTGTGGATTCCCGATCAAGTCGGGAATGACAGGGAAATTCCCCGTAATAAGTTGTGATAAAAGAAGACCCCCAATAGAAAAACGGTGGGGCAAGCTCCACCCTACACTAAATATTTCTTAGCCAAGCTGTGAATTTTGCCAAACTATCTGGGATAGTGGTTTTGGGGATGTAGCCAAGTTCTTTTGCGGCTTGAGCGAATTTTGAAAATAGGTGACGCATCAGTATAGGAAAGAAACATGGACGAAGCGGAATCGAAAGAGGATCAGCAGAAGAAGAAGCGACGGTTTAGTCAAGAGCGGTACGATATGCTCCTGCGCTGCTCAGGAAAGAAGGATATAACCGAGCGGAACCAGTGGCGGCGAGAAAATCCTGAAAAACTCGCTCTTTTCTATAAGTCCAAATAGGTGCTTAGATTGTTATATAGGTGACAGATGTTTTTTTAAGGCTGGCCTATGGAAGAAAGAGACGTGGTATGCGGTTCTGATTTGTAAGAAGATAGATGATTGGCGGGACAAGGTTAAAATGCTTACGTCGCTGCCGAAATAGGTCCGGCAGCCGATATAATATGATAATGACATAATCTCGCGAAAGATAAAAATGATGCTGAAAGCAAATGTAAAATCAGATAATCAAAGGCAGTCGCAAGAGGCGAAAACAAACTGCTATCTAAAACCAGCTTGGGAACATAACGGCTCAATAATGTCTGATCTGCCCTTAACGATAATTGGAAAGAGAAGGAAAAAAGTAATAGAAACGATAGGCGCAGGCCAACTCTTTTGCGTTGGCAAAGTCTATCTAAAGACCCACAACGGCACGATAAGAATAAGATAAGATCATACATTCCCCATCATTCATTAACTTGCAACTACAGGCTGAGCTTTTTGGACTGGCCTTTTTTATGCATAATACTGTTTTTTGCGTGGGAACTGAAAAATCATGCCAAAAAGTATTTTTTTCTTTAGACCCAAATAGACATCTAAATTGTTATATTTATGACAAACGTTTGTTCTAAAGGTTTTTTGGATGGGCCCAATTATAGAAGACAAGCTGCTTGTATTTCGATGCAAGCGTGGGAGCAAAGAAGCTCTTACGCAGATCTATGAAAAGTACAAACGTGATTTGCTGTTACTGGCGGTAGCCTTGCTGAACGACGTAAGTGCTGCGGAAGATGTCGTGCACGATGTTTTTGTCAGCTTTGTTGAGGCGTTGGAGAGATTTCGTCTGACCGGCAGTCTTAAAGGGTATCTTCTGACCTGCGTTGCCAATCATGCACGTAACAAAAACAAAGCGATACAAAGACAGCTTACCAGCACAAGCAATCCGGGCGAAGCTATCACTGAGAATTCGGATGAACCGTCCGTTTTGACAGCCTGCAATGAGCAATTGCAGCGACTAAGTGAAGCCATGGCGCAACTGCCTTATGAACAACGAGAAGTGATAATGCTGCACTTGCAGGCGACAATGACGTTTAACGCTATTGCCAAAGCACAAGCGATATCTGTGAACACAGCGAAAAGCCGATATCGGTACGGACTTGAAAGATTGCGAACAATCTTGAATGAAGAGGCTGAAAAATGAATTCTGCAGAAAAAATAAAAAAGTTGATTAATAAATCTGAAATTCAAATCAGTTCCCAGATGGATAAGCGGATTCTTGGTGACGCCTTTGAGCGTATGGACGAGCTAAGACAAGATAGGCAAGCTGGGACTGGAGTAAACATTTGGAGAATAATCATGAAAACGAAGATAACTAAGATGGCCGCTGCTGCGGTGATAATCGTGGCGGTGCTTATTGCAATACATCAGATGGCTGGTAATGGAGCGAGTGCTGTCTATGCCAGCGTTGTTGAGCAACTCCAGAATGCCCGCACAATGACGTACAGCTTAATAACGCAAATGAACATTGAAAATGTACCGACTGTTCGGGTAGATATGGCGTTTAAGGAGCCGGGATACATGCGAATAACAACCACAGATGGTTACTTGACCGCCATTGATTGGGCACAGAACAAAGGCATTTCAATCTTGCCGCCGAGAAAGCAGTTCATCGAGTTTGAGGCGACCAGCTATCGGCACGATCCGGCTCAGGATCCGTTCGCGGTCATTGAAAATTTGAGAACACTCCCTTCTCGGGCAGATGCGGAGCTTGGCGAAAAGGAAATTGACGGTCGGCTACTTCAAGGATTCCGTGTGATAGAAGAGGGCGTGATCAATACCGTTTGGGTTGATCCGAGGACAGGAGAACTGGCCCGCGTGGTGATGGAATTTCCGGATGCTCCCGGCATGAGCGTGATAATGACAGATTTCCAGTTCAATGTAGAGCTGGATGACTCGCTCTTTAGTCTCACACCGCCGGAGGGCTTCGAGCGTGTTGAAATCCAGGCGGACGTCTCTGAGGTTGCAGAGCGAGACCTGATCGAGTACCTGCGAGCATGGTCAAGTTGGACCAAGGATGGGACTTTCCCACCGACACTTGCCGGCATGCAGTTGCCAAAGGTTGCCATGGAGATGGAAAAACAGGGCAAGTTCGGTGAAGGTCAGACGACGCAAGAACAGCGTGAGCGGGAGAGAATGACGATGTATCGCGGGTTGATGTTTGTGTACCAATTGCCTGCGGAAAGCAACTGGCGCTATGCCGGCGAGAATGTAAGCTACGGTGACGCTGACACGCCGATTTTCTGGTATCGTCCTGCAGGCTCTGAGAACTATCGCGTGATATATGGTGATCTGACTGTTGAAGAGGTCTTGCCGGAGGATTTGCCAAGATAAATAAGCCTCTGGCTTATAAATAAGTCTCAGACTTATAAATTTGCTGGCTACTTATAACTCAAACTGACCGTTTTTATTGTCATGCTGAGCCGAAAGGCGAAGCATCCGGCTTTAGCAAAAGAAAACCCATATTTTCTCCGGCCAGATTCTTCGCTTCACTTCGTTTCGCTCAGAATGACAAGGCGATATATGTCTTTGCAAATTAATACGCCTGAGGCGTATAAAAGACTTATCAATAATAATGTTAGTAAATAGGTCAGTTTGAGTTATAACCTTACTCCCAACCACAGCCGGGTTCGTTTGCCCGGCTTTTTTTTGTACCTGGGAGGCCTACATTTTACCTGCCTGTATGTAATTTCTTAGTTTTCTCTGTCGCAAACTTAAGCCATCATTCACTATATGGTGAGAACAAGAATCTGAATGAGATTTCGAGGTACTAATATGTCTGAGGCAGATGAATACTATGTTGGGCGTTGTTTGGATGGCCATCCGGACGATTTTCGATATCTTGTGAGGCGCTATCAGGCGGTTTTATTGGCTCATCTGGCGGGGAAGCTGGGCAATAAAGAAGCAGCTGAAGAAGTCGCTCAGGAAAGCTTTGTGCGAGCCTATTTTGGCATGGACAAGCTCAAGAAGCCGCAAATGTTTTTCTGTTGGCTTTTTGGTATCGCGGACCACGTTGTCAAGGAACATCAAAGGCGCGAGCAAATCCGTCGACAACGAGAGCGTCTTCGCTCGTTCTCAGAAGAAGCGCCCAAACCCGAGCTCTCACAGGATTACGCTCTCGAAGCAGCAATTGCCGAGCTACCTGAGGCGTACAGGCAAGTTATCTTGCTGCGATATTACGGGGACCACCCGTGTAATCAGATCGCCGAGCGGCTAAATATGCCGCTGGGTACAGTAACAAAAACGCTGTCGCGGGCATACGCTATGCTGCGAACGTCATTACAGCAAGAACAGCGTAAAGAATTAAACGAGGTGTAAAAATGAACTGCGCAGAATGCAAAGAACTTTTAGTTGGATATGTCGAAGGATTTCTGGACGAGTCGCGTATGCGTGCAGTGGCGGAGCACCTGCGGGGGTGTTCTTCTTGTCGGGGGCAAGTACAGCAGATAGAGGGCCTTCATGAACGTTTGGTTGCTAATGGCAAGGCCCTGGCTGGCAGTGATCTTGAGAACGAAGTTATGAATCGAATTATACGGAAACAGAAGATTCAGTTAAAGGCACAAGGCGGGCTTCACACAGCCCCTAATATTTGGAGAATAATTATGAAAAGTAAAATAACAAAATTAGCTATCGCTGCCGCGATAGTCATAGCGGCACTTATTGGACTGCATTCTATTGGTGGCAATCCGCTTGTAGCAACTGTAACCTTTGCCGAGGTGATCCAGCCTATCCTCAACGCCCGCACCGTAGTCCTTGATTTAATTGTGGGTAGTGAAGAAACCGGGCCGGCTATGCAAGATATAGTCGCCGGTTCTAAAATCAGAAGGACGTTCTCTAATATGGAGACCATCCTGATAATCGATCTTAATAATGCCAGGATGCTAACATTGGATCCGCCGAGTAAAAGCGCGGTATACATGGACATACAGGGACCTCTTCAGGAAGGAACCAAAAGCTACCTGGGTCTTGTCCGAGATATTGTCT
>CAYNTC010000066.1:0-9934 GCA_964399795.1 uncultured Pirellulales bacterium
CCACTTTTGAGTATCTATGAGAAATACAATGCTCCTGTCTTTCGCCTGGCACTGGGTGAGGCCGAAATGGTTAAATATTACGACAATGTTTTTCACGCTCTGAAAATTACCTTTGCCAATGAGGTTGCGGCAATTGCCAAATCCACAGGTCTTGACGCACGCAAAGTAGCTGATGTTTTTTGTGCCGACACAAAGCTTAACATCAGTGACAAATATCTTCGTCCCGGCTTTGCATTTGGTGGTTCATGCCTATCGAAAGACCTGCGGGCAGTATTGCGTCTTGCATCGCTCAAATCTGTGCCGATTCCGATGCTTCAAAGCGTGCTTCAGAGCAACGACGCGCAGATAAATAATCTTGTCTGGCGTATCCTGAAATATCAGCCGCAAACAGTAGGCATGATTGGCCTGGCTTTTAAGCCTGGCACCGACGATATGCGTGAAAGCCCGCATGTCAAGGTTGCTAAAGCACTAATCGGCGAGGGCGTTAAGCTGCTAATTTATGACCCGGCTGTCCAACCCGACCGCCTGATAGGAAGTAATAAAGAGCAGCTTCAAAAAGCACTGCGTCACCTAAAAGAGCTTCTTGTTCACTCTTTGAAAGAACTCGATGCTGTGGATTTGATTATCATAAACCATCGAATTATTGATGCTGAGCACGTCCATGGTTGGCTCAAGGCTGGAATTCGTGTCCTGGATTTGGCGGATATCAAGGGCGTCGACCGCCATACTAAAGGCTACGAAGGTATATACTGGTAAGACAAAGGTGAACATACTTTATCTACACCAATATTTCGCCTCACGCAAAGGCATAACAGGCACACGCTCCTACGAATTCAGCAAACGCCTCATCGAAAAAAGTCACCATGTCACCATGATAACTTCAGGGCTTGCCAATCGTGAGTTTGCTGTGCCAAAAGGTAGCGACTACATCCAACTACAGTTCGAAGGCATAAATGTGGTTCCGATAGCCGCAGGTTACAATGACCCACAACTGGGTACCGGAATGAGCGGCTACCAACGTATGCTCAAATTTCATCAGTTTGCTTCTCTTGCAAAAAAGGTGGGCAAGAAACTTAAAAAACCAAACGTTATTTTCGCAACGCATACACCTTTGCCTGTAGGTTTGGCTGGCGCTGCACTTGGCCGGTACTTTAACGTGCCCTTTATCTTCGAGATTCGTGACCTATGGCCGGAGGCACTGGTAAATATCGGGGCACTGAATAATCCACTGGCTATATGGTACCTGCGACGAATGGCAAAGAAAATATATCGACAGGCCAAACATATTGTTGCATTGTCACCCGGCATGAAAGAAGGGATCGTCCGAGCGGGCGTATCACCTGGGAAAGTCACTATCATCCCTAATGCCAGCGACCTCGACCTTTTCAAGCCGGACCTTGACGGTTCTGCTGAGCGTCGTCGGCTCGGATTAGGCGATAGATTCGCTGCCATATATTTTGGTGCCATGGGCATGGCTAATGGACTTGAATATGTGATAGAAGCCGCACGAATTCTAAGCAGGCGAAAAAGAGATAACATTGTTTTTGTGCTGCACGGCGCCGGCGCAAAACGGAAAGAACTAAAAGAAATGGCACGTCAATATAATTTGACGAACGTTGTGTTCAGCGACCTTGTCCCGAATAAGGCTGATGTCGCCCGTATCGTAGCTGGCTGTGATGTATGTATGACTATATATCGTGCTGCCAAAGAGCACACGTGGTCGCCCAATAAGATGTTCGATGCCCTAGCAGCGGGCAAACCGATACTGATAAATGTATCAGGTTGGCTGGGCCGGACAATTCAAAATAACAAATGCGGAATATGTCTCAATCCGAATGACCCAAAGTCGCTAACAGAGGCTGTTGAGCAACTTCAGGCTGATCGACAACTATGCCGGCAAATGGGTAAAAATGCCCGAGAATTGGCCGAGCGAGAATTTGACCGTGCCAAGTTGGCCGAACGCCTGGAATCGGTCCTGCTTCAAGCCATTGAACAATCCTGAACAAAACTGAGATTGCCGGCCATTATATTTTTGCTGCAACTGAACCAAGCTTATCTCTTTATTTGCTCAAACCGACCGAATTTTAATTGAAAACAACGTAAGTACCTATTTGGCGAGAATATATTGCACTTTGTCATTCCCGTGAAACTTGTCCTCGGCTACGACCGGGGAACGGAAATCCAGTTTTCTGAAAACTTTAATAGATTCCCGCCTGCGCGGGAATGACACAAAGAATCGGTCAGTTTGAATTATTTAGAAACTTTTACCTATGGCCGAAATAAAATTGCCAATGGTTAGTATAATAGCACCTTGTCGCAACGAAGCTGCATTCATAGAGGATGCTTTGAATTCGATTCTGCAGAGTGACTATCCCGCTGAGCGCATGGAACTGTTGGTGGTGGATGGGATGAGCACGGATGGCACTCGTGATACTATCCAAAAAATAGTTAATCAGGACAGCCGGATAAAACTGATCGATAATCCAAAGCACACAGTTCCTGCAGCCATGAACATCGGCATTAAGGCGGCGCGCGGTGAGTATATTCTCAGGATCGATTGTCACTGTAAATTTGCTCCGGATTATGTGCGCAAATGTATTGAAATTATCAAGAGAACCGGTGCTGACAATGTCGGTGGTTACTGTGCAACGTTAGCTGGAGCTGATACCAATGTGGCAAGGGCAATTGCTACAGCCACATCTTCTGCGTTCGGCGTGGGCAACGCAATGTTCCGCTTAGGCGGCAGTGAGCGGGAAGTCGATACCGTTCCTTTTGGAACGTATCGAAAAGAAATCTTCGACAGAATCGGCATGTATGATGAAAGACTCGTTCGCAATCAGGATATTGAACTGAACTGGCGGATTCGCAAGGCAGGAGGCCGGATTATCATTTCGCCTGAGATAAAAGTAGTCTACTACAATCGCGCCACTTACCGCGGCTTATGGCAGCAGGCGTTTAACAATGGCCTGTGGAATCCCTATACAATCTGGCTAATTGGTGGAGGCTTATCCCTCAGGCACTTTGTCCCCATGTTCTTCGTCCTGAGCTTGATTATACTTACCGCAGTCAGCTTCTTTCTCAGCATCGCCAAGTGGATATTGCTGGTTTATACGGCGTTGTATCTCTCTGTGGCTGTGTTCTTTTCACTCAAACACAGTCGCAGTAAAGATACCTCAGCTATCCTGGTCTTATGGTCGTACGTAGTATTACATATTGCATACGGCCTTGGCTCAATTTGGTCTGTTTTAACAATACCATTTTATACGCCTTAGGCGTATTAAGTTTCCTAACCGCCACAGAAGTGTAGTGGGCAAACCACCTGCGGATAGGAAACCATAGTTTACGTTTTTATACGCCTTAGGCGTATAAACTTGATATTTTCTGTTTCCAACTCCAATGTCTACGGAAGTAAACAAGTCAACAAATGGCCTTCCCATTGCGACGCACCGCGGCGAAGAAGGTATGCAAGCCGGCTCGGATATGATGGTCTTTCGAGACGATAACTGGGAGACAAGGGGCGGTGGAAAATTGCTAATATACACGGGGTTGCCTTTGAAAGAAAACCTGCAATACCGCTTAGTACAGGAATTTGTGCGTCAGAAGCGTGCGTGGGGCGCAATGTGGACTTATGGCTGGGATAGCGAAAGCGAAGGACAATGGTATAGATATATCTGTGACATACCCGACTACGACATCGAAAAGATAGAAAGCAAATCCACTCGCAAAGACATAAGAAGATGTCTCAAACAGTGTGCTATAAAAGAGGTTGACTTAACATGGCTGGCCCCAAATGGATATCAAACTTACATAAATGCCTCTCGAAGATACGCACACTTTGTGCCGCTGAGCAAAGACCGCTTCGAAAAGAACATGCTGGACCTCGCGGAAAAGTCCGGCTACGAGGCCTGGGGAGTCTTTCAGGAAGATACGGTAATCGCGTACGCCATCGCTCAGATATGTGATGATTCTGTTCAACTATTGGTTGCAAAATTTGATCCTGATTATGCTAAGGCATATCCAATGTATGGCCTTTACTATTCGATAGCACAGCACTATTTGAAACAGCAAAAGTACAGACAGGTTTTAGGGGCATCCAGAGCGCTACTGCATGAAACCAATATCGGAGATTTTCGCCTCAAAATGGGATGGCGAAAAGTTTACTGCCGGCTCGGACTATACCTGGTATTGCGCGCAAGGCTAATATTATTTCTGGCAAGAGCTTTGCGAATTCCGATCAGACTTCTGACGCCACAAAGATACTGCGCAATCCTGGACAGTCTCCTGCAAGCTCAGGATATAGCCAGAGCCACCCAGCCAAAGGTGAGCAAATGAGCCGAAATCTTGCCAAGCGATTCTTCGATCTGCTGATTTCCATACCGGCTACTACATTTCTTTTGCCGGTTATAGCGATTATAGCGGTAGTAATCAGGCTTACCAGTAAGGGACCCGCCATTTTCAAACAGCAAAGGGTCGGTAAAAATGCAGAGCCATTTACCTTCTACAAATTCCGGACAATGCGGGTCGATGTAAATGCCTTCGGCCCAAGCCCAAAATCAGCTCAGGACCCCAGGCTTACAAAAATCGGCCGATTTCTACGAGAATATTCTCTTGACGAACTGCCGCAATTGTTTAACGTATTAAAAGGGGATATGAGTATAGTTGGCCCCCGGCCTTTGTACGTTTCACAGGTATCCGAGTGGAATAAAAGGCAGAAAAGACGCCTTCTTGTCAAGCCGGGTCTTACGGGATTGGCACAAATCTCAGGGCGAGCAGGGTTAACCCAGGAAGAAAAACTTGAATTAGACGTTAAGTATGTGGAAAGCGCATCCTTTTTAACCGATATAAAGATAATACTGACCACCTTTAGAAAGGTCTTTGGGCGAAAAGGCATCTACGAGAACAAATATTCAGAAACTGAATATACAAGAGGCGAGGATAAATAAATCTCCACGGACCGATAAATAGGAGAGCGGGTTAAATGGAAATCAAAACAGGCACTACTTGCAAATACCTGACACACATAGAACAGTTGGATCAGTTAAGCAAGCAGGAAAAAAGAGAGCTAAATCGTGTCACAGAGCAGTTTAGTTTCCGTGCCAACGACTACTATTTGTCTTTGATTAACTGGGATGACCCCAATGATCCAATACGAAGAATCATCATCCCACATATCGACGAACTCAACGATTGGGGCCAGCTCGATCCTTCCAATGAGGAAGATTACACAATCCTGCCGGGACTGGAGCACAAATATAATTCCACCGTACTTCTGTTGACAAGTAATGTCTGCGATGGCATTTGCAGATACTGTTTCCGCAAGCGTGTCTTCATAAATCCCCAAAGCGAGTACCTACGTGACATACCAGCCGCCATGCGATACATAGAACAGCACAAAGAGATAACAAACGTCTTACTCACAGGTGGTGATCCTCTCGTCCTTACAACTGCCAAGCTTGAAAATATCATTCGACAATTACGCGACATCAATCACGTCCAGATAATCCGAATCGGCACAAAAATACCTGCATTCAATCCGTACCGTATTATCAATGATCCTTCCATATTGGAAATGATAGAAAACTACAGCACCGAGCGAAAGAGAATCTACATAATGACCCACTTTGTTCATCCGAGGGAGCTAACAAACACAGCGATAAAAGCAGTACATCTGCTACAAAAAGCAGGTGCCGTGCTGGCAAATCAAGCACCTCTGATAAGAGGATTAAATGACGATCCAGAGACTATGGCAGAACTTCTAAAGCAGCTATCCTTCGTCGGCGCGGTTCCCTACTACATTTTCCAGTGCCGCCCGGCACTTGGAAACAAGACTTACATAGTACCAATAGAAGAAGGTTATGAAATCATCGAGAAGGCAAAATCGCTGGTATCCGGACTTGCAAAACGCGCCCGTTTTACAATGTCTCACGCAACCGGAAAAATCGAAGTTGTCGGCATGACAGATGAATTTGTCTACTTCAAGTATCACCGCGCCGCCGACGATGCTGACAACGGACGCTTCCTCGTCTTCAAACGAAATCCAAACGCCTACTGGCTCGATGACTATGATGAATCGGTACGCGACTCCGGGATCGTTACTTCGTATCAAGTATATGGACCGGATTAATAAGCCTCCGGCTGATTAAAAGTTGATGCGTAAATGAGTGAAACAGTAACGCTTAGCGTATCAACGCATTTATTCGTCAACCCAAGATTCTAATGTTTCAAAGGAAACAAATAATTGTTCTATTTGTTCTGATGGGCGTTGCCGCCGCATTTGCTCTGGAGCCAAACGAGATTCTTGTAATAGCAAATGGACACATTCCGGATTCTAAGGACATAGCTCAATACTATTGCCAAAAACGAAACGTCCCCACCGAGAATGTGCTTTACTTGCCTTTAGGTATAAACCTTAAGGATTCAATCAACAGAGACGACTACGACAGACAACTTGCACGGCCAATCCGGAGTGAATTACAAACCCGTAAAGAATTCAGCAAAATAAAGTGCCTGGTGACAACTTATGGTGTCCCATACAAGGTAGGAAAACGACCGTCTCTGGCATATATGGAAAACCAGCTACAAAAGCTGAGAGAGTTAGCTGACCAGGAAAAGAGCGAGCTCGAACAGCTAAAGCAAAGCGGTTTAACCAAATCAGACCAGTACAAACAAACCGAACGTACACTCTCCCTATATAAACTCCAAATTGACCGTATAACAGGCAATGAAACAAATGCCTCCGTTGATAGTGAACTATCCCTGGTGTTGTTTGGCGATTACGAGTTGTACCGCTGGCAGTTAAATATGTTAAAAGGTGCCGCGCACGGAACGGGCTTCTCCCGTAAGGGATGGCCAAGCCCAAAAACACTAATGGTCGCGCGACTCGACGGGCCTAGTAGCACAATAGCCAAAGGATTGATCGACAAAGCAATGGCCGCCGAGAATACCAGCTTAGACGGTATAGCCTACTTCGATTCACGAGGTAATACAGGAAAAGGCATGCCCGGCCAGGTTGACCAGTCATTGCGCGATCTGACGCTGATTACAAAACTTAAAACGAAACTGACTGTAAAAGAAGAACGAACAGGCAATCTCTTCTCGCCAGGTGACTGTCCCCGAACAGCCATCTACTGTGGCTGGTACAGTGTGGAAAAATATATCGATGCCTTTGACTTCGTTGATGGCGCTATTGGGTATCATATCGCAAGCTTCGAAGCAGTAAGACTTCGCGACCCAAACAGTACGCAATGGTGCCCAGCCATGTTAATGGACGGCATAACCGCGACTCTCGGAGCAGTTGCTGAACCCTATCTCCATACAATACCTCTGCCAAAGGAGTTTTTTCTTGAGCTTTACAACGGTAGTTGTCTTGTCGAAGCCTATTATCATACAAAGCCGTTCAATTCCTGGCAGTTGATTCTTATAGGCGACCCCTTATATACACCTTTCAAAGAAGCCTTACCGACTCCCAGCCAAATGCCCTCAAGCCTTGCGGACCCTCCGAATTAGCGCACCAGCACCGGCCACGGCTACAACAACTCCGATTCCTATCATAGATATAATCATCTCTGAACATGTAAAATCCCTACCCAAAACCAGCGAACCCAATTTTGTCGCCAAAAGCAGACCTACAGGCAAAGCCAGCATAACAATTAGCCATTTCGCACCCATAACCGCACACGGAAAATAGCCACGCCCAGGATTATGACTTAGCTCATAGTTTGTGCGCAGATGAACATATCTGATCCACAGTATAGTGAAAAACGCATAGGCAAACACGTGGAGCACTCCGTTTGTCACCGGCAGCAAATCAGCCATATCCACACGCGTAACATTTGTCAGGATGAAAATGGTCACACCGGTTATGACCAGCGAAGCCGGCCAGAAAGCAAAAAATGTAAGCACTACCAGGCCTGCCAGGGCACCTGTCACGTCAAGAAAAAAGTCCATGATGTCCGGATTACGTCCTGCAACGTAACCCTGGAGCCATTCGTCAATAATCCCATACGCCGCAACTAAAAAAAGAACCCACCAAACTACAGCCCTGTTCCACTTCACCTTCTTGTTGGGATTGACCGCACAGAAGAGCAAAAAAGCCAGAATCCAATAGGTAACAAAGTGAACGCTTTTGTCCGACATTCCTGCTTGTTGAACTAAGTCAGGAATAGGTATATGCGCAAAAACAAACACACTCGGCCAATAAAACAGCAACATAATCACCATCAATTTTTGCCGTCGCGATAGCGCCATTAAACCGCCCGAAAAACTTACTGACAACCTATTATCTCTGGTAAAGCTCGGTCTTTTATAGTTAAGCCCAGCTTCTGCGCTCGACCTCATCTTCAAGCTCGCATTGTCTCAGACAGGCTTTTTTGTATCAAAGATTTACAATCCATGCAATATATTGTTTGCTCTTAGAACACAAAGTCCAATATAGTTCATACTCGCGGCAGCTTCGCCGACAAAAAAGAAATAACCCTGAAAAAAACGACCGTTGGTTGTATAATGTCTAAAGATGTATCAATAATACTTTGTTTGGGAGGATTGAAAGATGAACGGTCGAGAACATTCAAGAATTTCAACGTCACTGCATCTTGTCAAGTATACTTTCTTATTCATTATTTTGGCTGGTTTTTCAATTATTTGTTGGGGGCAGTACAGGTCTCGAACAGCAGCCGTTAGGATAATTCAGCTTCCAAAAGCTAAACAGACAGGTTCTATGAGTTTCGAAGAGGCCCTGGCAGAAAAACGTCAGGGTCTCTATCAGCTTTCGAGCGAGCAACTCGATTACGCTCAATTAGGGCAACTGGCCTGGGCAGGTCAGGGCCTTGTAGAAGGCCCTGAACAATCTCAAATTCAGCCACAGCCTGATGTAGCAGCGCTACGCAATGAGCAAAACCGGCCGATAAGCGTCTACTTTGTCACGTCTAATGGCTTATACGTTTACGAACCCGATGAGCACGGTTTGGAGCAAACCTCCAACCAGGATGTGCGAGTTGCACTCGCAAACGCAACGTCGAATCCTGAGGTAGTAAGCATCGCCGGTTGCGATGTCATCGTTGCAGGCTCCGTTAGAGCTATCACAAGACGTTCCGGCAGTGAAGCAAGAAAGGTGATGTTATTACAGGCGGGACGAGTACTTGAGGACATCCAACTGCAAGCCGTCAGCCTGGAATTGGGCCTTGTGGAAGTATCCAACTTTGATGCCAATGGCGTCAAAAGGGCGTGCAATATACCCAGAACCGTCGAGCCCCTTTTTATCATTGCTATCGGTCATCCACTTGCAGAATCAACCTTAAACTCTCTGCAGCCGGGTACAGCAATACAAGGTATGCAGAAAAAAGCCGCTTTGATTATTGCCCGCCAGAACTTCCGCGACGAGGAACTCTTCGAAACAAAACGAGTTCTTGAAGCTGGAGGAGTCCAGACCGTTATAGCAAGTACGACCTTGGGCGCGGTAAGAGGAATGCTCAGTGGCATAGCTGAAGCACGTATTCTCATTGACCAACTAAGGGTAGATGATTACGATGCCATAGTATTCATCGGCGGTGTCGGTGCCGCTGAATATTTCAACAATCCAATAGCGCTCAATCTGGCCCACGAGGCAGCACATAGGGGCAAAGTGCTCGCAGCAATTTCCACGGCACCGACTATCCTGGCTCAGGCCGGTGTGATTCGCGGCTACAGAGCCACAAGCCTTCTGACGGAGCGCGACAGACTTGTACAGGCCGGCGCTATCTACACAGGCACACCCGTTGAGAGAGACAGACTGATAATAACCGCCAGTGGTCCGATGGCCTCGGTCCAGTTCGGCAGACTTATCGCCGCTGCCCTGGCAGGCAGATAGCGAGGAATAAATAATTCGAGGCATCATTCTTTTACTAACTCAAACTGACCGTTTTTATTGTCATGCTGAGCCGAAAGGCGAAGCATCCGG